>NZ_CAMJCX010000018.1 GCF_946404245.1 uncultured Methanobrevibacter sp. | reverse complement strand
ATGGGAAACACTTCCGTTGATGATGCATGCGACTTGTATGATGCAATCAACATTGCAGATGCCGGCGGAATGGGAGACCAGGACGAATATGATGTTGCAAGCGACAATGCCAAAAATGAGCTGAGGGAAAACAGCCAGACAATGTATGATGTTTTAAAAATCTCCGCTCCATGGGACATGCTTGCACGTGAGATGACCTCAGACATGCCTGCTGTTTTTGAAATCGGTTATCCTACCTATCACGAATTAAGGGATGAAAAGACCCAAAATGAAGCATGTGTCCTGACATTCCTGACAATATTGTCTCAGGTTCCTGACACTTTGATTTCAAGAAAATACGGTTCAGATGAAGCTTTAAAGATTTCCATGATGACAAGGGATTTATTGAATCTCAAGGACAGCGAGGATTTCATGGACAAGGTCAGTGAATTCGATGAATTCCTGTATAAAAATAAATACAATCCGGGAACCACTGCTGATCTGACTGCAGCATCAATCTTTGTAAGTTATCTGAAATCCAATTTTGAATAACTTTTTGAGCATCATGTCTAAATCAGAATTTAAAAGAAAGGATAATCTGTTCTCGTTATGCGGGTTGAATTGCAGCCTATGTCCGAATCTGGTTCGAGGTAACTGTCCTGGCTGTAGGGCTGGCAGTCACTGTGCTACAACATGCCAATTTGCACCATGCAGCGTTGAACATGGGGACGTTGATTACTGCTTTGAATGCGAGGAATATCCCTGCAAGCATTATGATGGAGTTGACGAATATGACTCCTTGATCACCCATTTCAATCAGCTCAAGGACATGGAAAAGGCAAAAAGGATTGGCATTGAAAGTTATCATGAGGAGCAGCTAATCAAGATTGAAATCCTCAAAAAGATTTTAGACGAATATGACAATGGCAGAAGAGATGTGTTTTTCTGTCTTGCTGTTAATTTAATGGAGATTGAAGATTTAAACAGCGTCATTAATGAAGCAGATGATTTGGCTGAAAATATGGATTTAAATGAAAAATCAGACTTGATGAAGCAAATGCTGATTGACTGCGCTTCAAAAAGAGGAATATCTCTTAGGCTGAGAAAAGGGAAATGGTGATATGATGGCAGAAAAAATAGCGCTTGCACCCTGTAACGGGATGAGTCCAAACGGTTTGGTATCACGTGTTGCGGTTGGAGACTGCAAAAAGGAACATGATAATGTAATATCCATTTGCATGGGTTCAACTTCAGCAGACATTGAGGGGCAGAACAATGAAATGCTTATGAAATATCCAATAATTGCCGTCAACGGCTGTTCAGGCGGATGTGTCAACAAGATTTTGGAAAACAAGGGAATTCATGTAGCTGGCACAATTGGTGTCGGTGATGTTTTAATCGATTTTGAAGTATCTGCAAAGGATCCCTTCAGATTGGATAGTGAAGCTGAAGAATGTGTAAAAATAATTGCCGAAGAATTAAATAAATTGATAAGTGAAATGTAACAATTATTGGTTTTTTTATTTTTTTTTTAAAAAAATTTATTTTTGTTTGTTAAATTGTCTTTTAATTAATAAATTGAGCTTATTTTCTTCAAAAACTTTTTAAATGTCATGATTTAAAATATTTAATAAATATTGTCATTTGTTTCGGTTTAATTTTCGTTTCTTTGTTATTTAGAAAATTATTTATAGTATACTAAGTATACTATCATTGGTGATAGTATATGATGACTAAAACTATTAAGATTTCTCAAGAAACCCACGATTTGCTGTCTGAGCTAGCATCAAAAAATGACACATTCAATGATGTTATAACATTCTTAATAGATTACTATCGTGAAAATGAGGAATTTTTGGATAAGCAAGCCGAAGCATATAATGAGGATATTGAAAACTTTGAAAAAGGAAATATGGATAACGTGTCTGAGATAACATTATCCGACCTTGAAAAGAGAATATCTAAATTAGAAAATGAGCTTAAAAAATGAAATACAGACTTTTTGAACATGATAGAGTGAAAAAATTTTTTAAAAAACACAAAAATGATAAAAAATTAATATTGAGAATCAATAGGAAATATCTTGAGATATTGAAAAATCCATATAGTTCAGATTTCAAGGAATTGACCAGCACTAAATGCCCTAAATGCCATAGGGCGAGAATAGGTAGTTATAGGATAATTTTCTATATCTCTGAAAGCAATCATCGAATTGAAATCATCGATATAATTCCAAGAAGAAGTAATTACAAAATTTTTTAATGTATTGTTTAGTATAGATTAACTATTTAAAGAATTAAAATGAAAGATATTATTAACAAGAATTTCTATTGTTAGATTTTCAAGTTTTGACTAATGGTGAGGAAAATGGAGATAAAATATAATAAAAACGCAAACAATCCTCCTTTAATTGAGGATTTAGTTAACGAATTATTAAAAGATGATTTCGTACACTTTAAGGTATTATGTGCAAATGAAGTACATCATTTCAACAAAGAAGAAGAAACAATTATCGAGTTTCAACAAACCTACTTAAAAGAAACCAGACCTAACGGCGACATGTTATACATTGCATACCCTGACATATTCAGAGTCAAATTATACAGGGACATGGAACAATATCTTGAAGATGAAAGGAGAGCTGACGCTTTCAACGATGATGACGACTGGACAGGAAACAGAATTATATTCTAATTCCTTTCACTCTTTTTTTTAATTTTTTTTATATCTCAGATTTTACTGTAATCTATTTTTATTACTGATGACAAATGTATTGTCATGAATGTAGTAGTTATTAATGCGAGTCCTAGAAAAAAGGGAAATACCGCAGAATTATGTCAGAATGTAGTTGAAGGCGCTAAAGATAATGGTGCTGATGTGGACTACATTGATTTGTACACTTATGACTTTAAGGGATGCATGAGTTGTTTTGCATGCCATCTCAAGAAAAACAGTGAAAACCCGTTGTGCTTTTGGAAGGATGACCTTAAAGAGGTTCTCCAATTGTGTCTGGATGCCGATGCAATAGTCATTGGAACTCCGATATATTACGGTTCCATTTCATCATCAGCACAGGCGTTTCTAGAAAGGCTTCTTTTCGCAGCTGACACTTATGTTTTGGATGAAGACGGAAATCGCGTATCCAAAATCAAAAGGCAAATCAAGACAGCTATGATTTACACCATGAACGTTACAAAAGAGATGGACTATTTCAACGGTGAGGACCAGCTTGCCATCATGAGAGGATATCTGACAGCTATTTTCGGTGAATGTGAATCATTGTATGCTTACGATACAAAGCAATTCAAGAAATATGCCCCTTACCTGAACAATATGTTTGACCCTGAGCTGAAAGAGGAAAGCAAAAAGACACAGTTTCCAAAAGACTGTGCAAAAGCCTATGAGTTAGGCCAAAGGTTATCTGGGGAATAGTTAATATATTCCCAAATAACTCATTATCCATGAAGCAATCAAACATCCAAAGCAGGAATAAAGTATTGCAGGAGGATAAGCCACATAACCAATCACCATACCAATAACAATTATCAATATGATTATAATTATCTTTTTAGTGATTATTCCAACCCTATTTTTAAGTTCCAGATTGTTCTTATCAATATTTTTCAGGATATAGCATGACCTTAGGAACAATAAGTCAATGATGATGAATATTGAACCATACAGGAATAACGGGAAGAATGCATTGAAATCAGTGGTTATCAGACTTGTCAGATAAGGCATGAATGACAATACGAACATGGATCCCGCACCGAGCCACATTATCCTGTGGTCGATGTTTTCAATGTATCCGAAGAATTTCTGATGGTTGTTCCAGAAATTGTAGCACAGAAGAAAGCTTACAAAATAAGCGAAGAAATTCATTTTCAGTGCAAAAATTGAACTCCAGCTCACCACATCAGGAATCGGCAGGTCCAAAACAATGATTGTGATGATGATTGCCACAATTGCATCAATCAGCGCCTCAAATCTCTCGGAATTCATATTATCACGTCCTTGAAATGTCTGAATGTGATAATCCATATCACAACAGTAATTAAACATGATATGAGTATTGCTGGAGGGTAAGCCAAGTATCCTATTATAAAACCGATTGCAATGATGATTAAAGGCGTGTTGACATGTTTGTTCAGGTAATCTCCTTCAATCAATTTCGGATTGTCCCTGTTGCTTCTAAAAACTGCCTTGACTGTTAAGATATAGAATATGTGTATTCCAATCAATGTCAATGAATACATTGTCTCGGCAGGAAGTGAAAAGATGTTTTGTGAAACCATGCTTGTAAAGTAGGGAAGCAGTGACATCATAAACAGTGTAAATCCCTGCATCCAGACTGTCAGCTCATCAACATCATCAATCACATGGAAAAAATTGTGGCTGTTATACCAGACATTAAAAATTATTAAAAAACTAATGAAATAAGCTATAAATCCTTCTTTGATGCTCCAAAAACCTTCTAGTGTTAATGAAGTGGGTTGGGCCAATTTCAAAACCAATATTGTCAGGGCAATTGCAATTATCGCATCGCCAAATGTTTCTAACCTTTGCTTGTTCATGATTCTATTTTGTTTGGAAATTAATTATAGGATAAGGTAAGTTTGAACTAACCGGTAAGTCACCAATTACTTTTTACTTTATATGCTATGGCGCCAATATTAATGAATACAAAAGAAATAGAGGTTGATTATATGCATTACACAGGACCGGTATACAGACCGCCTCCAGAAGCGGACACTCCACTTTTGGAGATAACCTACGGATGTTCATGGAACAAATGTTCATTCTGCACAATGTATGACGGACAGAAATTCGGAATATCTCCATTGGAACATGTGGAAAGTGACCTTCAGGAGATGTCAAGATATTATCCTAAGAATTTAAAAAAGATTTATGTTGAAAACGGCGATGCATTCGCCCTTCAGGCTCACAAATTACTTGAAATTGCAGATTTGATTCACAAATACTTCCCTGAAGTTGAAACAATTGCATGCTATGCGTCAATCAGAAACATCAAACCGAAATCAGTTGAGGATTTGAAGAAGTTAAGAAAAGCGGGTTATGACTGTTTCTACATCGGGCTTGAGACAGCTTACGATCCTGCACTTAAACAGATGAGAAAAGGCTACACTCAAAAGGATGAATATGAAGCATTAAAAAAACTTGAGGAAGCAGGAATCACTTACAATGCAATCATCATGTTTGGAGTTGCAGGAAAAGGAAACTATCGTGAAAACGCATCTGAAACCATTAAGCTGCTCAACAGGTTCAAGCCAAGAATGATTCTGACCATGTCCACATCAGTTCAGGATGGCTCTCCTTTGGCTGAAATGCGCGACAACGGTGAATTCATTCCTCCAACCGAAAGGGAAATGCTTCAAGAGGAGATGATGTATCTGGAAAACCTGAAAATGGATGATGACTGTCTCTACTTTGGAGCGCATGTCTACAACATCAGCAGGATTACCCAATACTTCCGCTATCAGGAGGATATGATCAGACAGTTGAAAGAGGGAATTGAAAACATTGACAAATCAAATCCTGGATTGCTTGACCAGGTAATACCTAGAGGAAACTTATGAGGTGATAAAATGCACTATACCGGACCAGTCTACAGACATCCATTGGAGGCCAACACTCCTATTTTGGAGATAACCTACGGTTGTTCATGGAACAAATGCGTATTCTGCAACATGTATCATGGAGTAAAATTTGGCGCTTCCCCTATGGAGCACATTGAAGAGGACCTTCAGGAGCTAGCCAGCGTATATCCGAGCAACCTTCGAAAGATTACAGTTGCAAACGGAGACCCTTTTGCTCTTTCAACAAAAAGATTATTGGAAATATCAGATTTAATCCGCGAATATTTCCCTAAAATATCTGTTATTTCATGTCAAACCTCAATTAGAAACATTATGCACAAAAAACAGGAAGAGCTGGACCAATTGTATGAAGCAATGTATGACGATTTATATATTGGCATTGAATCAGGATGCGATGACGTATTAAAACAATTGAATAAGGGTTATACTGCCAAACAGGCTTATGAAACACTAGAAAAACTTCAGAATTCCAAAATGAAATACATCTCCCTTTTGATGGGCGGTGCAGGGGGTAAAAAATATAGGGATGCACACGTTAGAGATACAGCTAAGCTATTGAGCACCTATCCTCCTAAGATGATTTCAATAATAACCACTGGTATTGCAACAGGTACAAAATTAGCTGAAATGAGAGACAACGGTGAATTTGTGCAGCTCACAGAGCGTGAAATTATCGAAGATGAAATCAGGCTAATTGAAGAGCTGGACGTTCCGGGTCAGGTATACTTCTTCGGTCATCATCAAAACAATGTTGCCCGTGTAAGCGGTCATCTAAAAAATAAGGAAGCTTTGGTGGATGGTTTCAGGAAAAAACTGAATGAATTGGAGTTGTCAAAACCGGAAATATTGGATATTGCACTCACACGTGAATATCTATAACAATATTTCCTCATATCCTTTTTTTATTTCCTCTTTGAATTCTTCGTCTCTTAAATCTCCTTCTAACTCATATAATCCAAATATTACCATATCGTATAGTATTTTGTTCATTTTTTTACCCTTTTCGGTAAGGTAATATTCTGTGTTTCTTTTTGCATCATCTTCAATTATTTTTTTTGAAATCATTCCCTGATTTTCCAGATATTTCAATGTGTCTGATAAAACCACATTGCTTAAATTGGGTTTGTCCTCTTTAAATTCGTTAAAGTGTTTTTTTCCAGCAAAAAGATCTTTCATTATTCCAAAAACCCATTTTCTGCTTAGCAAATCATTAACACTGTTGATCGGACATGCTCCTTCCTGATAAATAATACTGTTTTTCATTTTAATACCTATTGTATAATTTATTCCAAAGTATATTTATTTTTTTCTTTAAAAGACAGTTTAGGTAAGTTTAAACTAACCTGTAAGTTTGTACTAACTTTTTAATTTATATTAAACATTATTTAATATTAATTTAGGTGTTATAATGAAATTTTTAGAAGTTATGGAAAAAAGACACTCTTCAAGGGATTTCAAAAAGGATGAAGTTTCTGAAGACACATTAAAAGAGATTGTTAGAATTGCTGGAATGTCTCCTTCATGGGAAAATTCCCAGCCATGGAACGTATACATCGCAACCGGTGAAACCCTTGAAAAGATCCGCGAAACCTGGATTGCTGAAAACGATAAAAAAATCAAAGGATCAGCAGATATGAACCCTGGCCACAGAACCAATTTCTCAGAACGTGGACAAAAGAATATGGCTGATTTCATGGATGCAATCGGAAAATTCGATGATGACGAAGATTTGGAAAACTTCAATCATGTTCAACACATTTTATTCAATTCTCCTGCTGTAGTGTATTTGACTCTTCCTAAAAACCATACTCAATGGTCAATTTATGACTTAGGAGGTTTTGGAATGAGTTTAATGCTTGCAGCAACTGATTTGGGAGTAGATTCAATCCCTGCTTATGAGCTTGTAAAATATCCTTACATCTTAAGGGACAACTTACCAATTCCTGAAGATGAGGACATCATAATGGGAATAGCTTTAGGATATGAATCCGAAGAACACATCAACGAGTATGAATCTCCAAGACTTGACTTGGATGAAATCTTGAAAATTAATTAATCTTTTTCTTTTTTTCCTCATTTTTTTAAAATAACATTATCTTTATAAATCATTTTAGACATATATTATTATATTATTAATCTTAATGTATGGTGTTTAAATGAGTGAGGATATTAAAAAAACCATTAACGAATTGCATATTTATGAAAAGAAACTTTTAAAAGAACTTGAAGCTAATTCTGAAGTTACTCCTGAACAGATTGCTGAAAATACTGGCATGGATATCAAATCTGTCATGAGTGCAGCAGGTTCACTCGCTTCAAAAGACATTATTGAAGTGGACAAGGAAGTTCAAAAAACATACTCCTTAACAGATGACGGTCTTGAATACGCTGAAAAAGGACTTCCTGAAAGAAGAATCCTGAGAGTATTGGCAGACAAAAAAGAAATTTCAATGAAAGACCTTGCAAGCGAAGCGGGTATTGACAAAAAGGAAACTGGCATTGCACTTGGTTGGCTACGTCAAAAGGATTGGGCTCAAATAGATAAGGGAGTTCTTAGAATTACTGAAATTGGTAATGAATTCGCTGACAAAGCAGGTATTGATGAAAAAGTGCTTGATTATCTTCAGGCCAATGCCGATGGAGTTAAACTTTTCACAGATGATTTATTAGATGGATTTAAAAAGTTAACAGGTAGGAAAAATATTTTAAACATCAAAAAAGAAACCTCACACTCTTTTAAACTCCTGCCAAAAGGTGAAGAAATCCTAAAAGTTGGATTTACCATTCAAGAACAGGCTACTCAGTTAACTCACCAGCAATTAAAAGACGGTGAATGGAAAAACTTGCAATATCGTCCATATGACATTAACGCTGAAGCGCCAACAGTATTTGCAGGTAAAAAACACCCATTAAGAGTTATCATTGATGAGATAAGGGAAATCTTTTTGGACATGGGATTTGTTGAAGACAATGGAGAATATGTCGAATCTGCATTCTGGAACTTCGATTCCCTTTTCCAACCTCAAGATCATGCTGCACGTGAAATGCAGGATACATTTTATCTTAAAAATCCTTTAACATGTGACTTGCCTGATGACGATCTCGTCAAGCTCACTGCTGAAACTCACGAAACCGGTGCGGATACCGGTTCCATCGGATGGCAATATGACTGGAGTGAAGATATCGCTCGCCAAAGTGTGCTCAGAACTCACACAACAGGAATATCCACAAAACACCTGTTTGAACATGAGCCTCCAATCAAAATGTTTTCAGTGGGAAGAGTATTCAGAAGGGAAACTTTCGACTACAAGCACTTGCCTGAATTCCACCAGGTTGAAGGACTTGTTTGCGGACCTGACATCAGTTATCAAAATCTTTTAGGTGTTTTAAAAGAGTTCTACAAAAAACTCGGTTTTGAAGTAAGATTCAGACCGGCTTACTTCCCATACACATATCTGTCCACCGAATCCGAAATATATCTGGAAGAAAAAGAAAGCTGGATTGAACTCGGTGGTGCCGGAATGTTCAGGCCTGAAGTGTTAAGGCCTTTAGGAATTGACCAGCCTGCTTTGGCATTCGGTATGGGAATCGAAAGACTTGCAATGATCAGATACGGTGTTGAAGACATTCGTATGCTTTACAAAAGTGACATCAACTGGCTTCGTGAAGTGCCTCTCGACAATGGGGTTAGGTTATAATGTCAATAAAGCTGGTTTCTTGGAATGTGAATGGAATTAGGGCAGTTTCAAAAAAGGATGAATTTTGGGACTGGTTTGACAGCACTGATGCAGACATCATCAACTTTCAGGAAGTAAGAGCAACCCAAAAGGATATTCCAAAGAAATTGGCTGACGTTGAAGGGTACCATCAATGTTTCAATGAAGCTGAAAAGAAAGGATACAGCGGTGTTGGAACCTACTCAAAAATAGAACCTGTTGAAGTTGTCAAAGGTTTGGGCATTGAAGAGCTTGACAGTGAAGGAAGGGTATTGAGAATAGAGTATCCGGACTTTTTCCTCTACAACATTTACTTCCCAAACAGCGGCATGAACGCCAAAAGGCTTGATTTTAAAGTTGATTTCTGTAACGCTTTGCTTGAACAGCTTGTGGAGCTTAAAAATGAAGGCAAAAACGTTGTAATTACAGGTGATTATAATATTGCCCACAATCCGATTGATGTTTACAATCCTAAAAACTGTGAAGGAAAATCAGGATACTTGCCTGAAGAGCGTGCATGGCTGGACCAGCTTGAGGAAGCAGGTTTTATAGACACTTTCAGAATGTTTGACGAAGGCGAGAACAACTTTACATGGTGGAGCTACAGGACCCGCGCACGTGAAAGGAATGCCGGTTGGAGACTGGATTATTTCTACGTGAATGAAGAAATTAAAGAAAATGTTAAATCAGCAGAAATTCTCTCTGATATTTATGGTTCTGATCACTGTCCGGTAACTCTGGAACTTGAATTTTAAAAAATAGTGGATTTTGGTGAGTTATAATATTGTATCAACATCACCAATATCATCAATAATTGTAATATCTAATTTTTCTCTTTTTATGTATTCCCTGTCATCTTCTGTAACATCGGAATTTACTAATATTGCACTTAATCCTGCATTGACTGCACCTAAAGCGTCCGCTTTAAATTTATTTCCAATCATTACTGATTTTTCAGGATTTCCATGCATCTTTCTTAAAGCAACATCAAAGATAAGCTTTTGAGGTTTTTCCCTTCCGACTTCTTCGGAGGTGATTACTTCATCAAAAAATGAGTGTATATTAAGTCTAACCAGTTTTTCCCATTGTTTTATTGTAATACCATTTGAAATAACTGCTAAACGATAGCCTTGGCTTTTAAGATAGATTAATGTGTCGATGGTTTCTGGAAATGGTCTTAAAAGTGCCATTTTAACATTGTGGTATGTAATCATCCCGAGTGCTACAAGCATTGGATCTTCATGGCCGAGCACAACCTGGGTCAATACGTTGAAGTGCCTTCCATAGTTAGATCCTTTCTCACGTATAATTGTTTTTAAAACACCGTATGCTTCATCCTTATCAAGAGGCAATCCATTGTCCACCATTAATCCAATTGCTGCTTTTCTTGCGGTTTCAGCAAAATCACTGGTGTCCAATAGGGTTCCATCTATATCGAAAAAAACAACACGGTCATCTTCATTAATCATATAATGAATATTATTTCTTTAAAATTATTTAAGTTTTTAGAAAAATGCATCTAGACTTTGCTGGACTTCACCACGCGCCATGTCCTCCAAGTCATTTTTTGTATATCCGAAGGCATACATTATCCTTTCAACAGCCGGAATGAGCTGGTTGTTGATGTAGTAGTCCTTGTCATATACATAACCTTCGCTGTATTCATAAGGAACTGCACGCTGACTGATTGAGCCTTTTCCCTTAACGATTATATACTGGATGATGGTTCCTCTTGTCACTTTAATGCCGTGCTCCTCAATTTTTCTTGCAGCAACGACATGAGGTCCGACCTGCTTGTACTGGTCGAGAGGCTTTGTGATTTGTGTGTGGATGATGAGTTCCTTGTTGTCAACATCACCTTTTTTGATTCGTTTCAATACCTTCTTAACGGCTTTGATAGCTTTATCAGCATCCCCTTCCTTTAAGATAGCCATTAAAATGTCTTCCTGAGTTTTTTTAACGATTGGAGCCCAGTCTCTTCTGACCAATTCCAAACCTTTAGCAATGATTTCTCCGTCTTCAATAACTGCATATCTTTTTTTGCTTACAAAGAATCCTCTTCTGTAAAATCCTTCATACTCAAGTTCCATGCTTTCCGGAAGTGTGGAATTAAGATATGTTATGAATTTTTGGGCTTGCTCTTTTATTTCGGCTTCTAGAGCCAATTGTTCTGGGCTTTCCTTAACCACTATTTCACCTATTAATTAGTATATTGCACCTTCTTAATATTTGTTTTCAATGCAATTTTTCATAATTATTTCAATTTTATTGCTCTGAAATCACTTTATTTATTCAAAAAATTTCATATATTACTTTTCAAATGCTCTCGCGGTTTATTAATATGTTATACCACTCAATGTTTATTTGAGGTTGATAACATGGAAAATGAAACTTTGATTTCAAGTTATGATGAGATAAACGATACCTTCGTCGGAAAAATTGAAGGAAAAAATGGATACTGTGCAGATTATGGCATATCTGAAGGAATTTACCTGATTGTTGATAAGAATAATCTGCCGACTTCAGTCCTGGTTGATGGGGCATCCGAAGTATTCGACGTGTCTAAAGATTTCTTGGAAAATCCCAACATTAAAATCGGCATTGGCTGCGACGGCATCTGCATATGCTTTTCAATTTTCATTGAGGAGCTGAAAGTCTGTTCCGTCAAATGCAAAAACAAGTTTGGAATTCCGGAAATCAGTTTTGTTATGGATAGTAACTCTTAGTTACTAATCCATTAACTTTTAAATATTACTAACTAAATAATATTAGTAAATGAAAAATTTCAATTTTTAGGAGTGATAGTTTGCAGAATCAAGATATTGATATTAAACCTGGCGATGAGATAGTGATTGTCGTGCCTGAAAGCGATGACGATGAAATCGTTATAGACTTGGATGAGCTTGGCATCGATTTGGAGGCATTGGGTGAAGATGTTAATATTGTAATTCAGGTGGAAGGTGAAGAGTCAGAAGATGATTTCATTCTGGACGATGAGGATGAGATTATCGAGCCGAATGAATGGTACTTTGACGATGATCCTTACGAAATTGTTTACTATGAGTTTCCTGATTTTGACTAGGTGATAATGTGGAAGATGTTCCGTACTATATTTACGATGATGATGAGGAAAAATCACATGTCATGAGTCCTGACGGCGAAGCATACATCGACGATGGCGATTTGAAGGAATTACTGATTGACATGCTTGGAGATGATGTTCCGGAAGAGGAAATTCAAAAGATTCTCAAGGCGGCATCAGATGAAAATCTTTCCGAAGAAGACTTTGACAAACTTGTTGATGATTTTATTTTAAATCACAAATCATAATTTTTTCTATTTTTACCTTAAAAATAAAACATTTATATATAATGATAAAGTAATATTTTATTATCATTATTCTTTAAGGCTCTTTTTTGCTCTCAAAAATTAAGCTATTAATTATCTTGCAAATAGTTTTAATTGAAAAGAGGCTTATTGACTGCGATTATTATATTACAGATTATATTTATTTAGGTGAAATAATGGCAATTTCTCAAGGAAAATCAACAAGAAGTCCATCCGGTGCAAGAAACGTTGCAAACCGTGGAAAAAGGAAATCAGAATTAGGCAGAGATCCTGCAGAAACTAGATTAGATGAAAAAAAATTAAGAAAAATTAGAACCAGGGGTGGAAACGAAAAACTCAGATTAGCTACTGGTAATAAAATCAATGTTACTGATGCAAACGGTAAAACCCAAGTATTAGAAATTCTTGGTGTAATCGAAAACTCTGCAAACCCTAACTACGTAAGAAGGAACATCATTACCAAAGGTGCTATTGTAGAAACTCCTGAAGGTAATGCTAAAGTAACATCCAGACCTGGTCAAGACGGTGTTATTAACGGTGTATTAATTTAAGTTTTTTACTTAAATTTTTTCTCTTTTTTTTTAAAACTTTTTTAAAAAGTAAACTATTTTTTTCAAAAATTAACTATAATTATATACTTGTTTTTACATATTATTATAATGATAATTTATATTAGGAGATATGATGTCAGACGATAAAATTAGTATGAATCATGGTGCTGGTGGAGAAGTAATGGCTAATTTGATAGCTAGCACCGTTTTAGATAATCTCACCAAGAAAAGTGTTAACGGTGGTATTAGTTTAGATGCATTAGATGACGGAGCTTCAATTCCATTAGGAGACTGGGAAATTGTAGTTACCACAGACGGTCACACTATTGACCCATTATTTTTCCCTGGGGGAGACATAGGAAGAATTTCCGCTGCAGGAACAATTAATGATGTTTCAGTAATGGGTGCACGCCCATTGGCGATTTCTAATGCAATTATCATGCAAGAAGGATTTCCGATTGATGATTTGGATAAAATCATGAAATCTTTAAATGCTACCTGCGAAGAAGTGGATGTTGCTGTAATTACCGGTGATACCAAGGTAATGCCTCAAGACAAGCTTGACGGAATTGTTATGGTTACCACAGGTATCGGAATTGCCAAAAAAGGCGAAGTAGTCCGTGACTCTACTTTGGAAGTTGGAGATAAGATTATTGTCACAGGCAGCTTAGGTGACCATGGAATGAGTTTAATGTCATTCAGGGAAGGATTCGGATTTGAAACTGATTTGAAATCTGATGTGGCTCCAATGTGGAATATTATCAGTAAAGCATTAGAAATTGGAGGAGTTACTGCAATGAAAGACCCGACTCGTGGAGGTTTTGCAAATGCAATAAACGAAATGGCATCAAAAGCAGGTGTTGGAGTAGTTTTAGAGCAGGACGCTATTCCTATCAGGGAAGAGGTTCATGCAGTATCTGAAATGTTGGGTATTGATCCATTTGAAGTAGCTAACGAGGGAAAAGTTGTCATGGGCGTTAAGGCAGATAAGGCTGAAGCAGTCCTTGAGGCAATTCGTGGCGAAAAATATGGTGAAAATGCAGCTATAATCGGAGAAGTTGTTGAAGGGGATTATGTTGTAATTAACACTCCTATCGGTGGTGAAAGAATTCTTGAGGCACCTATAGCTGATCCGGTTCCAAGAGTATGTTAAGGTGATTATATGGCAAGTGTTTTCTCAAGAAGAATAATCGCATATGTACTTGATTTTTTTGTAGTTTCTGCATTCATGTGGATTTTATCATTTTTGGTTTCTCTTGTAGTAAGCCCTGTTGATCTTAGTTCAGTTTATGTCTCATTCCCAATTATTGCACCTATATTAGGATTTATCTACTTCGTACTTTTAGAAAAAGCTAATGGTGCTACCGTGGGCAAAGCGTTAATGTATCTTGAAGTAAGATCCAGAAACGGTTCAAATATTAATTGGGCACAGGCTATTGTACGTAACCTAACAAAAATTTATTGGGTTCCTGTAATATTTGACTGGCTTATTGGAAGAATAATGAACACCGACAGATTATTCGGAAACATTACAAAAACAGTAGTTATAAATATGATTTAATCATATTTTTTTATTTATTTAGAGTTTTATGATAAAAAAAGTTCAGGTTCTCTGGTATTTGAATAAGGAAGATTTGGAAAATTATTGCATTGATTTTAAAGAGTATAAATCTCACAAACTCGAAGGATATGAAATCTGCGAAGTTGATGAGGATTTAATATACGATTTGTGTGATAGGGACCCTGACAGATTAGAGCCTATAGGGTACTTTAAAAATATTAAGGAAATTGAAAACTATTTGACCGACACCATTACCAATAATGAATATGAGCTGGAGATAGGCTCTCCAGAACTTGACGGCAAGATTAAAGAGGCCATCGAAAATATTGAGTTTTCCGGTGAAGATTATTATATCTCTATTGATGACGGTGAAAGAATAGCTAGCTGGTTTGATGCATTAAGACGTGAATATAACAGTTCCTCAAAGGACAATGTGTGGGTTTTGGCGGTAACCGGCTATGACCCTTATGATTTATCATTGACCGGCCGAACATTATCCTATGTTCTGGCTGATATTTTAAACTTAAATGAATCATCACTTGACAGTCTGATTCCGAATAAGGGACACATCACTGTTGAGGAGTGGAATTCCATTCTTGATAAAATATATAAGAAAAATAAGATTTATTTAGGTTTAAATAGGGTTGTTTAAATTTCACCCTTTTTAAACTCACTAGGCTCGAAATAACTGATTTTTGCATGGTTGCTGTCAATCAGCTCCCTGTTTACATCGCTTGTGTTGGTGTATACGATAGCTAATGTGCGGCCGTACTTGTCCTGTGGCTGAGCATCGTCAACATCAAGATAAACTGTTTTTCCAAGGCACAACTCTTCAGTAAACTTTTTTGCATCGCTGAAGCCTGACTCGTTCATGTCAGGTGTCTTAACCTGTGTCAGCTGAACCTTTCCGATGCTGTATACCTGAATTGTGTTTCCATCAATTACCTCAATGCATTTTCCGGCATTGTCATAGTGTACTGTCCTGTTTTCAATGGTTATTGTTCCATTGGTGTTTTCTATTTTGTTATTGTCGTCCAGAAGCGCATTGGCTAATGTAAGGCCAAGCCCTATTAAAAAAATTATTAATAAAATGATTGAAATTTTTTGCTTGTTCATAATTACTCTTTTTTGTAATGTTCGCAGTAGCGTTTGTATCTGCATGATCTGCATTTGTTCGGATTTTTAGTAGGTACAAATGGTCTTGAACCGTCTAAAAGGCCATGCACTCTTTCAATTGTAAATTTGATTTCCTTTTCAACTTCAGGAGTAAATATTTCAATCCAAAAGAGATTTTCTGTTCCACGTTCTCTTAACGCTGACTTGATTGTCCGGGTGTCGTTTGTCATGCTTTTGTATGCAAGTGCATATGCTCTCACCTGGTTCATTGTGGAGAAATATGGTGTACGTCCAGGCTTATCATCAATTATCACGATTTCATCAGGTTTCATCCATATCTCATCGATATATCCTCTGATTCCAAATTCAGGTGACACTACCATACATTCCCTTGACATTGATGCGGTTTCTTTTGATGCTTCAACGGCCTCTTCGAATGTTGCAGGTGTTGAGTCCTCTTTGAAAATGGTTTCAAGCTGTTTGTGAATTTTACTTCCTTGTGTCATTTCAGGAGTTGCGACAGTTTCAATGCCTTTTAAGTATTCGAGATATATCTGGTATTCGCAATATCCCTGTTGATTTAGCCAACTAATCGGGAAATTGTTTTTACCTTCAATAATTTGAACACCTTTGATGTCAGGATGGTCTTTGGTTTCGTATTCCTTTTCATATCCAGTAATGTTTTTCTGTTCCATATATTAACTTTGTAATTTTTGATATAAGTTACTTTTCAAATGCTCTATGCATTTCTTTAAATATCAATTCTAATAAAATAAATCCCATGCACTATGTAACGTCAAAAAGCATTCTCTCGAAAAACAATGGGATGAATCTATACAGGGGCTGCACCCACGGATGCATATACTGCGATTCCAGAAGCAAGGTCTATGGGATGAACCATAAGTTTGAGGACATCGAGGTTAAGGAAAATTCCCTGGAATTGCTTAAAAAGGAACTTAGGAGAAGGTCTCCTGCAATGATTGGGACAGGGGCGATGACCGATCCATACATTCCTCTTGAAAGCCACCTTGAATATGTCAGGAAATCCCTGAAGTTGATTTATGATTACGGATTCGGATTTACATGCATCACAAAGTCTGATTTGATTTTAAGGGATTTGGAAATGCTTAAAAAGATTAATGAAAAGACAAAGGCGGTGGTGCAGATGACCTTGACTACGGCAGACGATGATTTGTGCGCAATATTGGAGCCTGATGTATGTCCGACATCAAGGCGTGTTGAAGTCCTGAACATTTTGAGGAGGGAAGGCATTCCGACTGTAGTGTGGCTATGTCCGATACTGCCATACATCAACGATACTGAAGAAAACATTAATTCTATTCTTGACATGTGCATTGACAGTGGAGTTAAGGGCATACTCTGTTTCGGTATGGGATTGACGCTGAGGGACGGCAACAGGGAGTATTTCTACTCCAAGCTTGATGAGAACTTTCCGGGCCTTAAAGAAAAGTATATTGAAAAATTCGGCAATAGTTATTCTCTTCCATCCCCTCGGGAAAACCGGCTGATGGAGATATTCAATAAAAGAACCTCCCGAGAAGGCATTCTGAATAATCATGATGACATATTCAGATATCTGCATGAATTTCCTCAAAACTCCTATCAGTCAAAACTAATCTAAATTCTTAAATAGCTATTTTTTCAAATATTAACATGATGAATTTTGAGGATTTATACATTTCAGATGAAATAAAAAGCGCTATAGGAGATATGGGATTTCATACATTGACTCCTATCCAGAAAATGGCAATACCTGATATTTTAAGGGGTTTTGATGTTACTGCACAGGCACAGACCGGTTCAGGAAAAACCCTTGCATTTGCAATTCCAATTTTGGAAAATATTTTCATTGATGATAAATCCCCTCAGGCCATCGTCCTGTGTCCGACCAGGGAGTTATGCCTTCAGGTGGCAGGCGAAATTGAAAAGGCCGGCTCAAAAATAAAAAAACTGAAAGTGCTTGCAGTATATGGCGGCCAACCCATCGGAAAACAGACAAGGGTTCTAAAAAAGGGAGTTCATGTCATTGTCGGAACTCCTGGACGTGTGATAGACCATGTTGAAAGGGGCAATCTGGATTTGGCAGGAATCGAAAGGCTGGTTTTGGATGAAGCGGATGAAATGCTGGATATGGGTTTCAGGGATGACATCGAAAGGATTCTTGATGAGGCAAGATATAGAAAGCAGACCCTGATGTTTTCAGCAACAATTCCAAAAGAGATAAGGGATATTGCAAAAAATTATCAGAACAATCCGAAATTCATAAAGGTTGCCGATAAAAAACAAAATGTCCCTAAAATTACTCAATATGCTTTTAGGACAAATCATAAATATAAGTTTAATGATCTGGTCAAACTGATTGAAGTTTATAATGTCAAGTCTGCTTTAATTTTTTCAAACACTAAAAAAGGTGTTGATTTTGTTTTTAAAAACTTAAAGAAACATGATTATTCATCTGAGGCCATACATGGTGACATGACTCAAAAGGTTAGAGATAAGGTCATGAATAAATTCAGAAACGGAAATGTACGCTTTTTGGTTGCAACTGATGTGGCTGCCCGAGGACTGGACATCTCCAATTTGGATTTTGTCATCAACTATGATGTTCCTCAAAATTATGATGCATATGTCCACAGAATAGGAAGAACCGCAAGGGCGGGAAACAGAGGATTTGCATTTACGCTTGTTTCAAAAGAGGATAATTCTAATTTTAAAAATGTCAGCAAGGGAAACATTACCATTAAAAAGCTCCCGTCTGATAAGGAACTTGATGAAATCCTGATAAAACAAGTTTTGGATGATGTTAAGGTTTCAGTTAAAAAAGAGGATTTGGATAAGTATTTAAAAGCAATAAAAAATAGTTCGTCTGCAGATATTACTTCTGAAGAAATAGCTGCAGCATTATTAAAAAAGATTAGGGAAAATTAATTATTTTGCCCCATCTATGATGTTAAATTTAATTTTTTCGTTTTCAAGTTCACGAGTGAATGCTTTACTCATTTCACCAACACATATTGCAAGAATATTCAAGCCTTTACGTGCGGCATTTGCAGATGCCTGCGGAGCAGCATATTCAATGTCTAAAGGTATTTCTAATTTGTTTACTACTGCGCGTGCAACGGTTCCTGCTACGGCAACCTTGTCGAATTTATCTCCGCTGTTGGTTCCTTTGTCATAAACGTTTTTGATTAGGTTTAAATCACATGCCTTGGATCCGCCATCTTTTATTGTCGGAAGGTTGATGACAGTGACTTCACCGACGCTCATGTCAATAATTCCTGTAAGGTTGGTTAAAGACACGTCCATGTTTGCTTCTGCATCATCTAGGACAACACCTGTTGCATTTTCTTCTTTTTTGTGAGCATACAATACTCCATCTTTCATATATAATCCAACAATGTCGTCTTTTTTCAAGTCTTCTGTTGCAATAGCTGGCCAAATTGTTTTGTAATGATTCATGGTTTCGAGAACTGAATCTGAGTATTTTCTTAAGCTTATTGCATCTTTTTTAACTTTGTCGATACCTGCTTGTGTAATCTTATAAGGTGACCTTCCATCTTTTGATGTGATATATCCTTGTTCTATTAATGTTTTAATGTTTTCTGAGACAGCTTGAATTGTTATTCCTAATGTATTAGCCAAATCTTTTTGTTTGAGGTGTGGATCTTGTTTAGATATCTCACTTAATATTTGAAAATGTGTAAGTGCACCTCTTTTTTTAAATGATTTCATCATTATATCATCCCTCAATTAAACTTGATATATTTATATTTTTTATTTTAATATTATATAAATTAAGTAGTTAGGAGTCCGTTTAATTTTTCATTAAATAATTCAAGGAACTCTGATTTTTTTTCAATTGGAATGTAGGCTCCACATGCCATTGCATGGCCTCCACCACTTCCACCGACCTCTGCTGAGATTTCACGGATAATGTTTCCGAAGTGAATTCCATCATATGAAAGCAATCTTGAGCACCTGAGTGAAACCTTAAGCCCATCGTTATCAGTTTGTGTAAATCCTATGATTGGCTTTTTCCAGTTGCAGTATCCCAATATCATCCCGGTTATTGTTCCGACAATTTCAGGTTTGATTCCGTCACCGTCAAAGTACTGCAGGTTTTCCATTTCAATGATGCTGGTCTCATCGCCTTCCGCAACCTTTGCAATTGATGTGGCCAGGTTATACCTATGGGTCTTGCTCACGCTTTCAAGTTCATCGAGTGCTACAAACCTGTCTCCTTTCAGCACTTCCATAGCCACTTTTTCTTCCTTGTTCCTTCCGCAAGCGTTCATTGCAGTTGAAAACTCGGAGCCGTCCCTCAGGAAACTGTCATAATCCTCTTTTAGGAATGTATATGAATCTCCAATGATTAATTGGGGAAGGTATGGTATGTATTTCGGAGGCACTGCCTTTGAAAGCATTCCCATCATGTACTGGAACACTTTTCCCTTTTCCTCCTGGGTCAGTTCGTTCAATGTTTTTCGGTTGTGCTTTTCATCGATTCCAAGCTCTTCCAAAACGGCCATTGTTTCTGTTGTGTTGTTTGTAATCGGAAGTCTGACGTCACTGAAGTATGAAAGCGCAACAAAAAGCGGCCTTGTGTTTCTGCCGTAGATGTTAAGGTCATTTTTAATCAGTTCAAGGTATCCTCCGTCGATTGCGTCCTGCTGTATAATCTCGTTGAGGCCTTCCATGTGTCCTGATTTCTGGTTTTGCATATCTCCTATGGCTGAGAGAACTCCAATCCAGCTTAAATCAGTATAGCCGAATTCCTTTGCCAGAAAATAGCATAATCCTCCGCCGCAAACGTAATATGATCCGTCGATTCCGTGGTGAAGAGGATTGATTTCCAGATATGTGTACGGCTTGTCGTTTTTGTAGTCAAGTTCCCTTAATGGCGGGTGGTGGTCCAGGATGATGATTTTTTGGCCGTCTTTTGTATTGGTTGTAATGTGCTGGCCTGAACCCAAATCTGAAAAGATTGTCAAATCATGGGTAAGTTCGATGTCATCCAGAACGTCCAAGTTTACAAATTCAATTTCGTGTTCCTTTTCCTGTCTGTCTAGTATGGTTGATAAGATTGCGCCTGAACAGATTCCGTCGCAGTCAATGTGGGAGTATACCTTAATATCCTCACTCTCTTTAATGAGCTCGGCAGCTTCACGGTATTGTTCAGACATCAGTTGTGGTATTTGCATATTAATCAGTTTCTAATCTCTTTTATTTTTAAGCTTACTTCTTTCAATAATTCCAGTTTTGTGTCTTCCCATTCGACAAGAACCCTTCCGGATTTTTCATACCATTTTCCAGGGTATGCCCTTTCCTTGTCGGTGTTGAATTTCAATCCCATTCTTTTTAGGGCTCTTTCAATTTCGGAAATGCTTGGTTCAGCAACAGCTATTTCCTTTGACACTTTCCTGCCTTCACTTAAGGATAAGTTTTTATCCAGATACTGTGGCCAGATTGTAATCATTTAATCACCTATTTAATTTGATTTTCAAAGACTTCCAATGCTTCTTTAACCACTAAATCCATGTTGTAGTATTTGTATCTTGCAAGTCTTCCTAAAAATATCACGTTTTCCTCTTTTTCCATTTCAGCTTCGTATAGCTTGAACTTGTCCAGGTACTCTTGGGTAGGATACGGGTAGCATTTCTCACCGTTGAATCCAGGATACTCCTTCATGATTGCGGTTTTGCCTTCCACTTCCTGCCAGGTCAGTTTCTTGAACTCTGTGATTCTTGTAAAGTAAGGGTCGTTCGGATGGTTGACAACCGCAACGTCCTGATATGAATCCTCATCCAAAATCTCATAAACGAAGTTCAAACATCTGTACAGCAATTCACCGTACTTGTAGTCATAGAAATAATCAATAGGTCCTGTGTAGATTAATGTTTCATAATCAATCTTGTCGATGTAGTCCTTATAATCTGCCTTAAGTCCCACATGGATCTTGTCGGACTTGATCATGTTTTCGCACATCTTGGTGAATCCTTCCTTAGGCATTCCCTGATATGTGTCTGAGAAGTACCTGTCGTCATGGTTGAACCTGAACGGGATTCTTGAAATGACGGTAGGACTTAAGTTAGCAGCTGATGTTCCCCATTGCTTTTCGGTGTAGTTTTTGAAAAGTTTTTCGTAGATGTCACGGCCTGCATTTTTCAAAACAACATCTTCTGAGGATTTCACTTCATCAATGTCCTCCTTGTGCTCTTCAATCCATTCCTTCATGGAATTTTCGTCCAAGTCCAAATCGTATAGTGCATTCAGTGTGTCGATACAGATTGGCATAGGCACGAGCTTTCCGTCAACGTAGCTCAATACCCTGTGGACATAATCGTTCCATTCTGTAAATTGTGAAAGGTAATCGTGAACCTTTTTCTCGCTTGTGTGGTAGATGTGAGGACCGTATTTTTGAATCAAAAGGCCGTCATCATAAAAGTCATATACGTTTCCACCGATATGGTCACGTTTTTCTATAATCAATACTTCTTCGTCCAGTTCGTTTGCAATTCTTTCAGCTATTGTAAGACCGGAAAGTCCAGCCCCTACAATCACGTATTTATAAAATTTGGCCATAATTTTTTACTCCTTTGAAGTGAATATAGCAGTTTCAAGTGCTGTTGTTATTGAAGACATTAACATTCTTGATTTTAAATCGTTTTTGTGTATTTTTTTAAGCCGTTTGACTTTGCCAAGCAACTGCTGGTTCTCGGCTTTGGTAAACGGTGAGGTTTTCCACATGTGTGTCCAGTGAAGCAGGTGAGGGTTCAGTGACACGTTCTGAATCTCTTTGGAAAATCCTTCAGTTTGCTTTCTGCAGTAAATATAGGCTTCCATCAGTTCATCGAGAAGCCTTACATTAACGTTATTTGTGATTGACTTGTCGTTCGGCAGGTCACGGATGTAATAGTCATAGCTCATGAAATTATTTAGGTACACAATACCATTTGCCTTTAATAATGCCTCGAGTGTAAATGCCATGTCATCTCCTGAGACGTACGGCTTGAAACGGATGTCATTGTCCATGATCAGTTCTCTTCTGTAGATTTTACACCATACTGAAGGCTGTATTTTCAGCAAGTCAGGTTCCTGTTCGATGTTGTCGACATGGATGATGTCTATCGGTCCGTCTCTAGGGTATGTTACCTCTAAAGTCTTGCCGTAAAGGACTCTTTCAACGACATTGTCCCATAAAACGTCCGGAATGTCTAGGAAGTTTGCAGACTCGAATGTTTCGTCGGGATATGCGCTTTTAAGGTCTGCCTCATAAGGTGAGTATGACTCCTGGACATATCCTCCGTATTCGAATATTCTTCTGAATCTTGCAAATGCCAAATCGACATCGTACTTCTTGGCCGCCTCGTATAATCTTTCGCAGGCATCAGGTGTGTATCTGTCGTCAGGATCTAAAAACATGATATAATCGCCTGTTGATGCTTCAATTCCGGTATTACGTGGGGTATGGGCTCCTCCACTGTTTGTTTCATGGTGTATTGCAACGCAGCAGTCATATTTTTCGGCATATTCGTCAATGATTTTGTCAGACCCGTCAGTTGAGCAGTCGTTAACCATGATAATTTCCAGATTTTCATTACCGATTGTCTGGTTTATTAGAGAGTCTATGCCTCCTCTTAGGTGAGGTCCAACATTAAAAATCGGTAAAATAATGCTTATCTTATCATTCATTTTCCTCTCTCCAAGTCTTGAATAAAAGTTCCATCATGTCAGGAACTGTATAAGTGTCTGGGTAAATGTGGGCAATATTGTATTTGTCAAGCACTCTTGCTGTAATCGGGCCGATTGAAACTGTCAGCAGGTTGTCGTTTAGAAGTTTTGCCAACTTTTCCTTGTCATCTGAAACTTCAAAGAAGTTTTCAACTGTAAGCGGGCTTGTGAATGTGATGGCGTCAATTTCGCCATTTTCGATTTTTTCAAAAAGTTCTTTAATGGCTTTTTCATCCATTGGGAACAGTGACTTGTATGCTTCAGCCAGAATAATTTCATTTCCAAGTTTTTCAAGCTCCTGCGGAAGTATTGGCCTTGCTGAAGCGGTTCTTGGAATTCCGATTACTTTGCCGGTAATTCCACGTTTCCTGAACTCCTCAATCAGGCCTTCCGCTGTGAAATCCTGTGGCATCAAATCAACTGTCAGACCATTCTTTTCAGCCAGCTTTCCTGTCTTGTTTCCGATTACTGCCAGTTTGCAGTTTAGGTTTGGAATGAAATCCGGATAAAACTGGTTCAGTGAAACAATTGTGGTTGGGGATGTAAAAACAATCCAATCAAGTTCATCCTTTCTTGCCACCAATTCCTTCAGGGAGTCGGTGTTTACAGGCTGTAAATCCAAAGTAGGTGCAAGAACGGGTGTTCCTCCTAACTTTTCTACAATTTCACAGGCCTTTTTAGCCCTGTCTTTCGGCCTTGTTATTGCAACAACGGGTTTTGACATTTTATATTACCTTCACTAATTTATGAGTACGGTAGAATTTTACCATTGTACCCTTCATACTTTATAATAATTAAATATTTAATTAAACTATTAATTAAATTTTTTTCAAAAACAGTTGCTGTTGAAAATATTTTCATACAATGATTTAAAACATAGGTAATGTGTAAAAAAGAAAGTAAATGTATATTCTCATTTTCAATTAAATCTTCTTTTCGAAATGATTGACGTTAATGCAAATGTCGATTGATTATTTTATAATTAATTTTTTTAAAGTTATTTTAATCAGTGCTTTTCTTGATTTTAAACGGCAGAAATATTTCAGCCCCAAATGGCATTGTTGCGAAAATAAACAATTATATACAATAAGGTGCAATTTTTAACTAGGTGATATGATGAGCAATGTATTGGTAACATATTTCTCAGCAAGCGGAGTAACAAAAAGCATAGCAGAAAAAATTGCAGAAGAAAACGGCTACGACCTTTTTGAAATCAGACCTGTGGAAGCATACACTCCTGCAGATTTGGATTACATGGACAAGAACTCAAGGTCAACAATCGAGATGAACGACAAGTCATTCAGACCGCCAATAGCAGAGACATGTGACGTTTCAGGCTATGACATCGTTGCCATAGGATTTCCTGTATGGTGGTACACCGCACCTACAATCATAAACACATTCATAGAAAGCGTTGATTTGACAGGAAAAACCATCAAGGTGTTCTGCACATCAGGAGGATCAGGCGTTGACAAATGCGTAAGCGACCTTCAGGATGCGTATCCCGAACTCAATTTCACAAAAGGAATGAGATTCATGGGCAACACATCAAATGCAAAAGGATGGATTGAAGATGAGTAAGAAAGTTGTTGTTATAAGTTCATCACCAAGAATCGGAGGAAATTCAGACACATTATGTGATGAGTTTGTAAAGGGCGCACTTGACGCTGACAATGCGGCTGTAAAGTATAATCTTGAGGAAATCAGATTCCATGCATGCAAGGCATGCTACAGATGCAAGACTCCTGAAATGAAGTGCTTCCAGGAAGACGGTTTGGCTGAGGTTCTCGACAAGATGATGGAGGCTGACGTTATAGTATATGCAACACCTGTATACTACTATTCAATGTGCGGAACCCTTAAGAGATTCTTTGACAGGTGCTATCCGATATTCAGGCACCTTGAAAACAAGGATTACTATATCATAACCGCAGCAGGCTCAAAAAACGGTGATGTCCTGACAGGCATCAGGAATTTCATAGGATTTTCCAAAAACCCGACTGAAAAGGCAGTCATTTCAGGATTCGGTGATGTGAAATCACAGCCTGAACTTTTAAAAGAAGCATATGATGCAGGTTTTCACTGCTAAAAATTAAAATTAGGAAAGAATTTAATCTTTCCTATCCTTTAAAATGATTTGATTAATTCTATTTTTGACAGTTTGCAGACATTGATTGTTTCCATTTAAAGTTTATTTTTAAATCAAAATTGTTTTTAATCTGTTTTTTTTATAAATTGGTATTAATATTGCTCTAAAATGATATCAAAAGATTTATATTCTTTTAATCTTAAATTTAAAGACAATTATCGATTAAAAGGAGGTGAGTTTATTGAAATTTCATGAGGATATCATTTTTAAAATGGATGGTCAACAATATGGTCAGGAATTTATTGAACTATTAAACATCAAAGGAAAAATTGTAGAAATTCACCAAACGGAATATGGTATAATTGACCCGAAAATGTACAAGCCTGACCTGGTCTTTGAGTTGGAAGACAAAATAATTATCCTTGAATTTCAAAGTACCTATGTAGATATAAATGATAAGAAACGATTTAGATTTTACACGGCATTATTTGATTATTTGAAGAATTCAACTCATAAAAATATTGAATTGCATGTTTTAAGTACGATTGAAATGGAAAAGGTCAAATGTTACAAAATAAATCCTGAATCCAGATTTCCAATTTATTTGCATACTCTTAAGAGATATGATGGCGATAAATTTTTAAATAATATCGGGATAAAAATAAAAAATGAAGATGCATTGTCTAAAAAGGAATTGCTCCTGTTGACTTTGCTTTGTTTCATGGAAACTGATGAAAGCGTAAATCAGAACATATTAACATCTGCAGAAACAATTACTAGTGTTCCTAATTTGAATGAGGATATGGAACAATTTGTAAAGGGGGTAATTTTGATGCTCTGCGATAAGTTTGTAGATGATGAACTGCTCAACATTAAAATTTCAAATTTGGTTGGTGGAAATATGAAAATTGTCGAAGATTATGCTCAAAGAGTAGCACAAGAAGCAGTTAAAAAAGAAAAAGAAAAATTTGAATCTGAATTAGAATCAAAAGATGAAAATTTAGTAATAAATTTGAATAAAGAAGGTTATGGTGTTAAAGATATTGCAAGAATTGCAAATGTCAGTGTGGCATTTGTAAATCAAACATTGTCCAAATAACTTTTTAAAAAAATTAGGAAAGAATTAAATCTTTCCTATCCTTTAAAAGGATTTGAACTGTCGTATTTTTGACCGTTCACTGTAATTGAATATTCACCATATTCAATGTTTCCGCTAACAGCTAAAGAGGAAACTGAACTGTCACCAGTAAGTGTCCATGTGGATCCGTCAGCAACATTAACTGTAGCGTTTCCGGTTGAGTTGATCTGACCTTTAAACTCTGTATTTTTCATGGTCCAGTTAAGGGAACTTATATTGTCAACGATAACGTTTCCGTCTATTTTTTCGTTGTTTGTATTTAGCTCAGCTACTCCTCCGTTGGAGCCTGTTGTACCCCATTGGTTCTGACCGGCTATTTCTAAAAATGTTCCGCTGCCGAAGCTTAACTCTGTATTGTCCAGGCTGATTACGCATGCTGTGTTTGTTACATGAAACATCGGAGCTTCTTTATATACTGATGAGTCTTCAGCTATTGACAGTTTTGAGTCCTTTGCAGTAAAGATGGATGTTCCCACATCAGCGTCTCCGCTCATGGATTGGTATATGAAAACACCGCCCAAATCAACATATTCGTTGCCGTCCTGACGATTACCTTCTGCATATCCGGTCAGGTCAGAGTTTGTAACTTCAATGGAGTTTTTACCTTCGATACATGCAATCTGGGACACGTATGCAGTACCCTTTGAGTTGTCGAGAGTAATGTTTCCTGTTGAATAGATTAGAGGTGATCCTCTGCCGCTGGTTTTGCTGACGCCTGTGTTGATGTCTGAGTTTTTGACATGCACTTCACCTTCGCCACGGTCTGTAGCAAGAGCGGCGCAGCTTTGACCGTCAGTGTTGATGATTACGTTTTCGGCATTGATTATTCCCTTGTAGGTTGCATCAAGACCTCTTGACTTGTCTGAGTGGGTTGTTATTTTAACGTTTTTGACTGTTGCCTGGGTGTTTCCGCTCACGTCACTTGCACCGGACGGGTCTCTTCCGCCGTTTCCTTCAGGAGCCTGACCGCCTTCACTGGAACCTTCGCCTGACGGCATTTCAGGTGGCTGTCCGCCATCTCCGCCTTGACCTGATTCTCCGCCTGCGGCTTCAGGAGGTTGTGCTCCGTCTCCTCCCTGTTGGGTTGCGTTTGCTTCTGGAGCAGCACCTTGACTTGCATTTCCTCCGCCTGTTGAGGTTGAAGCTTCAGAGTTGGTGACAAAGATACCGTTTGACCCTTTGGAGTTGGTGTTGATTTCAACGTTGGAAATGTCCAGGGTACCGTTAGTGTTAACCAAAACGGCGGAATTGACACCATAAAAGTCAGCGTCATCGCCGGAAGTGGCAGTGTCCCCTGTCTTGTTTATCAGTGAATCTTTCAATGTTAATTTTCCGTTGTTTGTTACAAAAATAGAGTTCAAATCACTTGTGCTGGCTGAAATCAATCCTTTCTCTTTTGATTTTTCGCTGGCATTCACTAAAAGATTTCCCATATCTTCAAGTGCACTTGCATCGACATTAACGGACGCAACTCCCGAAGAGGTGTTGGTGTTTGTCAGTGCGAATGCACCTACGCCTATTATAATTACGATTGCAATTGCGGCAATCAGGTACTTTCTGTTCATAAAAGTAATAACTCGTAAGTTATATTTAAGTATTTTTAAAAAAATTTTGATTTAATTTAATAATATTCATACTTTGAGATATAATCTGAAGATTGAATGTGCCTGAAGTAATTGACTTGAATAGAATATCTTTTTATAAAAGATTTTTTCAATTATTAAATATGGGAAATTATGCCTTTTCAGTTGATTTGGGAGGAACAACAACAAATTTTTCAGTTTTCGTTTCGGATGAAATAATATTCGAGTGGACGGTTCCGACTCCAAAAGACAATCTGGTTGACATGCTTGAAGATGAAATCAAAAGGGAAATTGCAAGGCTGGGCCTTAAAAGCACTGATTTTAAAGCTATTGTGATAGGCATAGCGGGCATTGTAAAGGATGGCATTGTCGTGAAGGCAGTTAATCTGAATTTGTCAGAATGTGATTTTGCAGGTCTCCTGCAGTCCAAAGTCAATATAAATGTCATTGTATTAAATGATGTTAATCTTCAGGCCATGGGTGAGTCTAAAAATTACAGCAGTCTATTTTTAGTGACATTGGGAACAGGAATAGGTGCAGGGCTCGTAATCAACGGTCAGCTGGTGGAGGGCCACAACGGTATGGCCGGTGAAATTGGCCATATCTATCTTGATTCGGAAACTCCCGAGGAAAATGCATCAGCAGGGGGACTTGTAAAAACCGCAGAAAACTATCTAAAGTCAAATGACGATTCTTCATCGCTGAGGGATTTTGAAAAATTAACTGCTGAAGACATTTTCAATCAGGCCAGAATGGGAGATGAAGTGGCCTTAAAAATTATCCAGGATATCTATTTCAGATTCGGAAAGCTTTTGGCAGTAATCTGCAGTGCATTTGATCCTGAAGTCATAATAATTTCAGGGGGCATTTCTAACGCAGGAGGACTGCTTTTGGATATAATTAAAGAGGGATTCGGTGAAGTTGCTTTTGGAAAAACTGAAATTCGCATATCTGATATGAAGGAAAAGGCAGCTATTTTCGGGGCCATGAAGATTGTTGATGGCATTTCAGATATTGACCAATCATGATATTTATTTTGATAAAACTCTTTCTTTTTTTAAAATAAAATTTTAAATGACTTTTTTTATATTTTAAAGAAATAATAATCTTTTTCAACTGTTTTATGATGTAAGTGAGCAATTACACTCGAAAAACGTTATATATGGTCGGTTTTATACTATTAAATAGAGTTTGTAAAACAAAAACGGTGATTAAAATGAAAAGGGCAACATTAATTCAAGGATTGATATTTGTATTGGTTGTTTCGCTTGCGGTTGCAGCAGTGTATGCCGGTGAAGCAGGTGAAGTTTCTCAAGATGTTTCACATAATGATTCAACCAGTGGTGTAGATGGATTGTATATAAGTGGATCAGGTGATGTCTGTCATGTGGCAAGCTGCAATCAACCATTAGAAAACATTGCCACACTGCATCTGTGAAACTTCAAATAACAGATTTCATAAGTAAATGATGATGGGGTTTTTTCCTAATTTTGACCCCATCGGCCTCCGATTTTCAACACACTATTTTTTTAACCATTCAATTTAACCATTTATTTTTTTTAGTGAGTTTTTCTAAAAGTTTGTGTTAAGTGTTTGTTTTTTATAAGGATTCCATTTGTTTTACTGCAATTTTAGATACAAATTATATAATTTTGCTCAAATTTTAAAAAAGCGAAATATAGTTTGTATTTCATCTAAATAATCTAATACAACTAATTTTGTAAAAAAATATTTAACATGAAAAATTATTTAATGTTGGAAGTAATAATAATAAATATATACTGAATTTATATAAATTATGATAATAAACTGACTAAATGGTGATAAAAATTGAATAAAACGATATTGAAGATATTGATTAGTAGTTTAATTCTATTAATAGGAATTGGTGCTGCTAGTGCAATGGATAATAATTCAACAGATAATGCTCTTGCTGTTGAAAATGATGAAATTTTAGCAATTGAGAACAATAATACTGTAATTTCCGTTAGTGAGAATAGTAGTGATGTTTTAAGTGTGCAGGATAATGATTCTGTTATTTCTGTTAGTGAGAATAGTAGTGATGTTTTAAGTGTGCAGGATAATGATTCTGTTATTT
>NZ_CAMJCX010000017.1 GCF_946404245.1 uncultured Methanobrevibacter sp. | reverse complement strand
GCTGACAAAATTAAAGAATTAGTTTTAGACGGTAAAATCAGAAGATTCTTCGTAGTAGGTGGATGTGACACAGCAGCAAAACGCAATGACTACTACAGGGAATTTGTACAAAACTTACCTGAAGACACAGTTGTCTTAACATTAGCATGCGGTAAATACAAATTCAATGACCTAGACTTAGGTGACATTGAAGGTATCCCAAGATTATTAGATGTAGGTCAATGTAACGACACTATTGTTGCTGTTGATGTAGCAGTAGCTTTATGTGAATTATTTGACATGGAATTAAATGAATTGCCATTAACAATTGTTCTCTCCTGGATGGAACAAAAAGCAGCTGCAGTTCTCTGGGCATTACTTTACTTAGGTAAAACTGACATGTGGCTTGGACCAGTGCTTCCTGCATGGTGTAATGAAGATATCTTAAATGTTTTAGTTGAAAACTACAATTTAACTCCTACTTCTGGTGATGCAATAGCTGATATCAAAACCATTATGGGAGAATAAGTATGAATGAAGATATCAAAGCAAAAGCATTGGATACTCAGTTGTTATTGGACTATCAAAAGGATAGCGTAGTCAGTCGTGAAATAATCAAGAAGGAGTTAGGTACAGTAACAGTCTTTGCATTTGATCAAGGACAAGGTTTATCTGAACATTCAGCTCCTTTTGATGCAATGGTTCAAATTATTGATGGTGAAGCTGAAATAACAATTTCCGGTGAAAAACACACTGTCAAAAAAGGCGAAATGATTATCATGCCTGCAAATGAACCTCATGCACTTCAGGCTGAAAACAGTCCGTATAAAATGATTTTAACCATGATTAAAAGTGATTAATTTCATTTTATCACTTCATTTTTTTAGCGAATTAGAAAATTATAGGTCAATCATAAGGGTTATTAGATGCATTCCATCTAATAATCATCTCTATTTTTTCCACCAAATCATTATCCAGTCAGCCTTGTCTTTAACGTTATAATATTTTTTAGTTTCAGGATTATATGTGAGTATTCTTTCAAGATAGTCTTTAAGCTGTTCTTTTTGAGCATCGTCGTATAAATCAAGCCTGAATTTTCCGTTGTCCACGGCTTCCTCAATACTGTCATATTCCCTATAATTATTCAAGTCAAAGCGCTCAATATTGGCATAAATTCCGAGGTTAAACAATATGTTGAAAAAGTAGTTGTAATCCGGAAAGTCTTCAGTTTTTATTCCAAGTTCCTTATCGAAGTCCTTTTCGATTTTCTTGTTTTCAGGTCCGAAAATAGTGATGAAAACATATTTGTTTGCAATTTTGTCAAGTTCCAGCAATACTTCATCGATTGGAACTATTCCATTAAGTGACCTTGAGCAGACAACAACATCAACATCTCCAATCTCATCATATTTGATTTCTTCAATAGGTTTTAGAATGGTTTCTATATTGTCAGCATCATTGTCTTTTGCTCTTTTTTCGAGATATTCCAACATTTTCGGTGATGAATCAATGCCTATTACTTTTTTAACCTTTTTTGAAAGGGGAATAGTGATGGATCCTTCACCGCATCCAACATCTAAAACAGTATCGTTTTTATCAAGAATTAATTTTGAGAAAAGTGCATCGTTATAGTCTTCTTTTTTTGTTCTTCTGTAAAATCCTGGAGCTGCCTTGTCCCAATCCTTGTCAACTTTATTTGCCAGTTTTTCAGCCCAGAAACCTTTCCAATCAACTTCATTTGGATTTTCAATACATTGTTTCATAATATCACCGAAATTCTTTTTTCATACAAATTACAGTTTCATCGTCTTTAAATTGACCAAATTTTGGAATTTCTTTATAATCTAATTTTTCATATAATTTTATAGCTGGATAATTGTTTTTTCCGGTAACGATGTATGAATATTTGTAGCTTGAATCAATATTGCTTTCTAATTGTTTAATGAGTTTGTATGCAATTCCATTTTTCCTATATTCTTTTTTCACGTAAACTCTCTTAAATTCCACATTTTTTTCACTGCAAACCCTATAGCTGGCACATGCAATTGGTTTGTTCAAATCAAGAGCTAAAATCACTACATGAGGTTTGGTGAACTCATTATATTTTTCATATTTTGACAGTTCCTCACCAATACGCTCATAATATCCTTTGTCTAATTCTTCTACAAGATTTAGAAATCTCTCATCGTCCTGATTAGTAAAAGCAGTTTCCATTTTATCTAATTTTTGTCTTTCCGGATAACACGTTTTGATAATCTTCATAGTTTTCTTTTAATAGTTCAGGAATGTCAAGCTCATATGGGCAGTTATCGACACATGCATAACATTCCATGCAGTTTAAGGTGTTGTCCATCATTTCTTGGTACTCTTCAGTCATGTATGGCTCTGATGGAAAACGCCTAATCCAGAGAGACATTCTGGCACATAGGCTGATGTTTATTTCTTCAGGGCATGGCATGCAGTAAGCACAGCCTCTGCAGAAGTTTTCACCAAGTTCAACTTTGTCCTTTTCAATTTCTGCTTTTAAGGTGTCATCTAAAATAGTGTTTTCATCATAGGACAGGAATTCATCAAGTTCTTCCATCTTTTGAATTCCCCAAATTGGCAATACATTGTCAAATTGATTAATGTATGCAAAACTAGCTTTGGAATTACTAATCAATCCTCCACCCATTGCCTTCATAGCAATGAAACCGACATCATAATCTTTACATTTTTCAACGAGTTCCAGTTCTTCATCACCGCTTAAATATGAAAATGGATACTGCAGGGTTTCATAAAGTCCGCTTTCAACCGCATCATGTGCAAATGTGATTTTATGGGTTGTAATTCCGATATGTCTGATTAGGCCTTTTTGTTTTGCCTCAAGCATTGCTTGGTATAGTTCATCATCTTCTTTAAGAGTAAATGAAATGTTGTGGAATTGGTATAAATCAAGATAATCTGTTTTCAAGCTTTTAAGTGAAGTTTCCAGATCACTCCAGAAAACTTCAGGTGTTTCCGCTGCAGTTTTACTTGCAATGTAAATGCTTTCACGAGGAATGTCCTTGAATGCATTTCCCATTTTTTCTTCACTGTCAGTGTAAAAGTGTGCAGTGTCATAAAAGTTTATTCCGTTGTCATAAGCTTTTTTAAGTATTTCAACAGCTTCATCCATAGTGCATCTCTGAATTGGAAGGGCTCCAAATCCATTTTTATTTACTTCTAAATTAGTTTTTCCAAGTCTCATCTTAATAACCGTTCATTTTCAGTATAACATATAAAATTAAAATGATAGCCAATGCGATAAGTGAATGTTTGGTTGATAGAAATTTAGTTTTCTTGAATTCCTTATCTTCCACATCGCCGTGCCTCATGAGTTCATCTTTTTTAAAGGCACATTTCTGATAAATGGCTTCAATGTCCTTTGGAAGTCTGCCGTGTTCATTTAGCATGCCTATTGTTTTGTTTAAGTACTGCACTGCCTTTTGATTATTCCCAAGGTTCACGCAGCAAAATGCAGCCTTGTAATTAAAATTGGTAATCAGTTCCAAATCATCTTCAATTTTATTTTCGTAGGTAATGCAATCGTCATATGCTTTCAGCGCTTCATCATATCGTTTTAGTTCGTATAATGCATCACCCTTAGCATTTAAAGCTATTATGGTGTCCTCTTCCTGGAGGGATTTTTCCAGATATATCAGTGCTTCCTCGTTTTTTCCGGTTTTTTGAAGCATCTGGCCTTTATATAAATCTGATTTTTGATTGGAACCGAATTGATTTTCATAGTTGTTAAGGCTTCTCAGTGCATCATCATATCTTTTGGCTTGAACAAGCAGTTCAATCCTTGCCATAATGATTTCTTTTTTTGATAATCTTGGTTCTTCAATTTTAGAGTATGGTTTGTATTTGTCAAGGGCTTTATCCATATATTCCAGAGATTCATCAATTTTGCCTTTATTGAACTTTGACATTGCTTTATCGCACAATGCATTGATTGATTTTGGCTGGATGGATAGATACTCATCGAAATATTTCTCACCATAGTCTCCATTGTCATGGGTTGGGTCGTAATACTGGTAATACATTCCTTTCTCTTCCAGGGCAGGCAAATGTCCAGCTTCAATAAGTAATTCTAAAATTGATAAATAAGATTCAACGTCGTCCTTCCCATGTTGTTTTCTAGCTAATTTAAGAGCTTCTTTAAAATTACCTTCTTCAATATATTGCTTTGCTTTTGAGATATGCTCACTCATTATATCAACCTAATTTTTTTCAAGCTCCAATTTTTTTTATAACTACTCTCACTATATTTATATATTTTTAAATAAATAAATAATATTGCTTATTTTTATAGAATTGATTAAATTGTGATGATTAAATGAATGATTTAGAAGAGATTATTTATAAACATGCTTTACTCAATGCAGCAAAACATAAGGGAAGTGCAAATCCCGGTGCTGTAATGGGTTCAATCATGGCAAATGAACCTGAACTCAGAAGCAAAGCTAAAGAAATCGGTCCTATGTCTGGTAAAATTGTAGCGAAAGTCAATGCTTTAACTCCAGAGGAACAAGCAGCTGAAATGGAAAAATATGGTGTTGAAGTTGAAGATAAAAAACCTAAAGCAAAAGAAGTAGGTCTTCAGGAACTTCCTGGAACACATGAAAACATCGTATTGAGATTCGCTCCAAACCCAAGTGGACCACTTCATATTGGACACTCAAGAGCAGCTGTTCCAAATGCTGAATATGTAAAAAGACATAACGGAAAATTAATTTTAAGAATTGAAGATACTGATCCTAAAAGGGTCTTTGAACCTGCTTATGAAATGATTCCGGAAGACTTGGAATGGTTAGGAATCAAACCTGATGAAATTATTTATCAATCAGACAGATTTGACATTTATTATGATTACGCTCGCCAATTGATAGAAAAAGGCGCAGCATACATGTGCACCTGTGACGGAGCAACATTCAAGGAGCTTAAGGACAACTGCAAACCCTGCCCATGTAGGGACAACTCCGTAGAGGAAAACCTGGAGTTATGGGAAAAGTTCGACACAATGGAAGCTGGTGAAGCAGTGTTAAGAGTAAAGACTGACATTGCACATAAAAACCCTGCAATCCGTGACTGGGTTGCAATGAGGTTGGTTGATGAGGAACACCCTCGTTTAGGAACAAAATACAGAATATATCCTATGATGAACTTCTCTGTTGCAGTGGACGACCATCTGATGGGACTGACTCATGTATTGAGAGGTAAAGACCACCTTGCAAACACTGAAAAACAGAAATACCTATATGACCATATGGGATGGGATGTGCCTGAATATATCCACTATGGAAGATTAAAAATGGAAGACATTGCATTAAGCACTTCCAAAGCAAAAGAGGGAATTGAAAACGGCACTTACTCCGGATGGGATGACCCTAGACTCGGAACCCTCAGGGCTATTGCAAGACGTGGAATCGACCCAAGAACAATTTATGATTTAATCACTGAAATGGGCGTAAAAATGGCTGATTCAGCTATCAGCTGGAAAAAGATTTACGGGTTAAACCGTAACTTCCTGGAACCAGTAGCCAACAGGTACTTCTTCTGCGAAGACCCTGTAAAAGTCACTGTTGACGGTTATGAAGACGGTAAAGTTGATATTGAAAGGCCGCTTCATGCAGACCATTTGGATAGGGGAAACAGACACCTGCCATTTGATGGTAGTGCATACTTAGCCGCTTCTGATATTAAGGATGGACTATTCAGATTGATGGATGCTGTAAATGTTGACATTAACGGTGAGGACGTAACCTATCACTCCACTTCCTTTGAAGATGCAAGGGAAGCTAAAGCAAGAATCATCCAATGGGTTCCTGTGGAAGAAAATGTCAATGTTAAAATAGTGATGGATGACGCATCTGTTAAATCCGGTTTAGGTGAAAGCGCACTCAGCGACTTATCTGTCGGCGATGTAGTTCAATTTGAAAGGGTAGGATTTGCTCGTTTGGATGAAATCAAAGATGATGAGTTAATATTCTACTATGCACATAAATAGGTGATTTCAGTGACATTGTTTTCAAACGGTTATGTAACACTTGAAATGCCTAAAGATTTTGAGCCAATAGCTACAAAAGATGAATTTAATGACATGTATCTGGTAAATACTAAAATACCAATGTCCATTAAATTTTCAACTACTCCTACATTGGTAGGCCTTCCGGAAATTCGTGAAGACATTGAAAAGAATATTGGCAATCAAGATAAAATTAATTTGATTACTTCAGATTTTCTAGCCATCAATGATGACATTTACTATATGATCGTTTCATCATTTTCCGATGGTGAAAATGAGCTTCGCCGCAATGAATTCTTATATGTCGAAGACAGTAACCTGTATATTTTTGAATATACTTATCCTTATGCGGATAGGGAACTGGATGACTTTTATTTAAACATTATTCGTTCCCTTAAGATAATTGTTCCAAAATATATAGTTGAAAATGGAAGTTATAAGTTAAACAAAGAAGAATCCAATTAATTCTTCTAATCTCTTTTTTTGCTGATAAAATGAATAAAAAAACTGTTTTTTGCATAACCTTTTTTATTTTGAGTCTGGTTGTGCTGTTCATGTATTATCAAGCTAGTCCCACTCCATCTCTCGATAAATTTCATCTTGATGGGCCTAGGGACATTAACATTAATGGTATTGACTTTCCAATATCCTGGGGATTTCTTGAAGATGAAAATTCCTCTGATTTGAGATGTGATGTGGAAATCCTAAATCATAAAGCTATTAAAGAGCAGAGAACATTTCATCAAAATGATATTCTGCTGCTTGATATAACTGTATATGATTTGGGTGAAAATGTTGATATAAATCTCTTAAATGATGGAAGCTTTCAGGAAAAAACAATCAATGGCGTTCAGGGAATATTTAAGAATGAATCAGCAACCGAATCATCTGGTTTGGTTAAAAACACTCATCCAAGATATTATTTTGATTATGTTGTTGATGGAAAAATAGTAATGATTCAATGTGACAAATTGAATGTAATTAATGAAATTGTTTAAAATGAGGATTGTTTATAATTTAAATATAAAAAAAGAAATTGAGAGTTATTTAAATAACTCTAATATATTTTTTTGATGTCCTCTGTTTTAATAGTGATATTTTTTCCTCTGTATTTAACAGAGATGTCGTCGCCGTTAATAGCATAAACTTGGCTGGAGTATGTTTCTCCATCATGTTTGAAAATGATTTCATCACCTTTTTTAAGAACTACATCCGCATTGCCTAATTGCATTTTTATGTTCTCTCTTGAAGGTTTGGATTTAATAGTTTCCATTTTTGGTTTAGCTAGTTCAGGTTCAGGAATAATTCCGGAATTATTCATTAGTCTACGTGTGTTTTCTTCTCTAATGACTTGATCATAGTCTGATTCAGGTTCGTAGATTTCACCGAATTCATCATGGGTTTCATTGATGATTGGTGCGTACTCATCATATTCCTCTTCATATTCATTAACGTTTCTGATGTAGGATTCCTGTAAATCTTCGATTGGGTCAATTTCTTCAGGTTCTCCTCTTAATCTTTCTTTAACGTCTTGGAATAATTTTGAACCTTTGATTGTGTTTGTGATTTTAGCCAAATCGTTTCTGTAATCCAATTCGTTAACCGGTTCATTTAAGTTACTGTCATCAATTGGAGCACTGAGATCTTCAGTTTTTGTATCATCAATTTTAGTTGGTGATTTTAAAACAGGTTCCTTAATGATTTCTTCTTCAGATTCTTGTTCTGAATTTAATAATACATCAGTGATATTGTCACTTTCAGAAATGCTTTCGATTTCATTTTCTTCAATTTCTTGTGAAGCGTTGTCAATTGCTTCTGCAATGTCTTTTTGTGAAGGTGCTTCAATTTCGCTTGGAGCTGCTGTTTCTTTTTCAACTTCCTCTTCAACGTTTAAAACATCTTGAACAGTTTCTTCTTCTGCAGTTTCTTCAATTATGTTTTTGATTGTTGGTTCTTCAGGAGCTTCTTCAACAGTCTCTTCTTCGATGCTTTCTTCTGCTTTTGCTTCACTTTCATTAATGATGTCCTGGATGGTTGGTTCGGATTTTTCTTCAACAATTTCTTCTGAACTTAAAATTTCTCCGATTTCATCATCAGCTAAGATTTCTTCAATGAGACTATCCTCGACATCTTCATTTTCTTTTCTTCTTCTGATGCTTTCTTTAATTTCAGTTAAATCGTCATCATCTTTACTAATTTGCTGTGCTTCTTTTTCTCTTTCACTATCTTTTCTTTTGGATTCTTTAATGAGTTCATCAATAGTGAATAAATCTTTTAATTCATGTTTTTCGTTATCTTGAGTCATAATTTCAACCTGGCTTTGAGTCATTGGTTCTTGGAACTTTTCAACTTCATTTTTATAATTTATCAGTACTTGATTTTGAGATTCATATTCGGCGTTGTCATAGGAGTTATTTTCAGCTTTAGGAGCTTCATAAATATCGTATTTCTCTTCGACAACCTCTTCAATTGGATAATCATAAGTATTGTAAGATTGAGGGGAAAGACTTTTAGGATTATTATTACTGTTTGAAATTTTTTCCTGACCAAAGGATATCAACCCATCTATGGCATCGGTAGGTATGATAGAATTTTCATCTTTTTCCAATTCTGTGCCTCTGTAGTGCAATTTAACTGCAATGATGGCAATTGCACCAAGTATAAAAATTGTTACCCAAAGTAATATAGTAAGTCCGTTCATATTATCCCAATTCCAATCCTAGTTTATAGTAATATTATATTATGTAAAATCATTAATTTAAATATTTTCATGCCAAAGTAAAATAATTTTAATCTTTGTTTATTTTTCAATTAAAATTGTTTTAATGGCTAAACATTGTTTATTATTAGTGAAAACGTTTATTTTTTAAAAATAAGAATTTTGGATATTTTTTTGCAAGGTCTATTTTTAGATTGGTATAATTTTAATTTTTAATAAAAAATCATCATTTTTTTAATACATTCATATTTATATATTCATAAAATCAAATATAAATTAGATTATTATTTATGAGGAATAATTATGGTTGTTAAAATTAATGAAAACTATCTTAAATTGAAAAGTAGTTATCTTTTTGTTGAAGTTGCAAGAAGAGAAGCAGAATTTACAAAAGCTAATCCTGATGCTGACGTTATCAAAATGGGTATTGGGGACGTAACTAAGCCATTAGTTCCAGCAGTTGTTGAAGCATTTAGAAATGCTGTTGATGAAATGGGCAATGCAGACACTTTCATGGGTTATGGTCCTGAACAAGGTTACGGATTTTTAGCTGAAGCTATTATTAAAAATGATTACAATAAATACGGAATTGACCTTGACACTTCAGAAGTTTTCATAAGTGACGGTGCAAAATGTGACACTGGAAATATCCAGGAAATATTTGGCATTGACAACAAGATTGCAGTAACCGACCCTGTTTATACCGTATACGTGGATACCAATGTAATGGCTGGAAGAACCGGTGAAATGGGTGATGATGGTATGTATGAAGGTTTAACCTACCTTAAATGCAATGCTGAAAATGGATTTGTTCCAGAACTTCCATCCGAACCGGTGGATATAATTTACTTATGTTACCCTAACAATCCGACAGGTACCACATTAACTAAAGATCAATTGAAGGTATTTGTTGATTGGGCAAAAGAAAATAAGGCTGTTATTTTATTTGATGCAGCTTATGAAGTATTTATTAATGAAGATAATGTTCCTCACAGTATTTATGAAATTGAAGGCGCAAAAGAAGTCGCAATTGAATTCAAAAGTTTCTCAAAAACCGCAGGTTTCACAGGAACCCGTTGTGCGTACACAGTTGTTCCTAAAGAATTGAAAGGATATGACAGCGAAGGAAACGAAGTGGAAATAAATCCTTTATGGAACAGAAGACAAACCACAAAATTCAATGGCGCATCTTATCCGGTACAAAGAGCTGCTGAAGCAACTTACTCTCCTGAAGGTCAAAAACAAATAGCTGAAGTAGTTGACTATTATATGGCAAATGCAAAAATCATCAGGGAAAGTTTAACCGATATTGGTCTTGAAGTCTATGGTGGTATAAGCTCCCCTTATATCTGGGTAAAAACTCCTAACGGCATGGACTCATGGGCATTCTTTGATATATTGTTAAATGAAGCTAATGTTGTTGGAACTCCAGGTTCCGGATTTGGTCCAAGTGGTGAAGGATACTTAAGACTCACTGCATTCAATACATTAGAAAATACTAAAGAAGCAATGGATAGAATTTCAAAATTAGAATTTTAGGTGTTTAATTTGAAAGAGAAATTTGAAAAACCAATACAAATAGAAGAAGGAGATTCATTTAAAGTTGTTTTATCAAAATATGGTGCTTTAGCTTTAGATAAACAAGAAAACTTATCAGACTTAATTGGAGATAAAGTGGGCGATTTGGATATTGAAAAAGGAATCATCTCCTTTGATGATATGGAATTGCCTGTTCAAATCATAGGTTTCTTCGCAGAAGAATTAAATCAATGGTCATGGGCTTGGGATAATGAATCAATAGGATTTGATGATAGTTTAATTCAATCAGCACGTCAAATGAAGGCGATTGGTGATGAATTTGACATTCCTGAATTTAATTCAGCAGTTATTAATGCGGGTTATAATGCATGCCACGCTTTAGCAATGGCAACAATTTCAATTTTGGATTTGGATGGTTATTATGCCGTATCTGAAGAAGGTTTGGATATATTTGTAGCTGTTGAATCTGATTTGATAAAAGAGGATAACTCTGTTGTAAAATTCAGAAATACCTTCGCTACCTTCCAAAAGAATTTCAAGGTATATCCTAAAATTGCATTTGAAGGATATACAAAACTAAAAGGATACGGTTTTAAGGAACATGAGGACTTTGCTGTTGCAAAAATTGGTGAAAGCAGAATTATTGTAGGTTTCACTGAAAGAGGAAATGTCACTCATATTCAAATGCTTTTAGAAGATGATTAGTGGTATTATGGATCAGGATTTAGTTGATGAAATTGAATATTTGATAGAGTTACTTACTAAATCTGGATTTTTTGATGTTGATGAAATTGAAGAAATCTTAGAAGATCAATTCATAGAAGAGGATATTGATTTTTCTAAGTTTAACATTTCTTTAAACGATTTTACAAACATTAATTTTAATAAACTTGAAGAAGTTTTTAAGGCATTGGCCCTTAAGGATATTGTAGCTATTCATAACTGCGGCTATGATATCGAAGAGGGGGTTGGTGACGCCTTTGAACTTAATGTACATCTTATAAATAATAAACTTCATCCGGAAGGATTTTGTTTTTATTCATTTGAGGATATAGAAGAAGCAATTGAAGATGAAAAATTAAAAATCACTTTCGGCGACTTTGAAAATGATGAGAAAAAAGCATTGCAAATAGGTGAAATTGTTGCTGATGCCTTAAAATCTGCAGGTTTTTCACTTATATGGGATGGAACAATCAACAATCAAATTGAAATAAATCCTTTTAAGTGGGATAAGTCATTTGATTGTGAAAAGGAATATGAAATTGAGGGAGCATACGACATTTTTGTAAAGAGTAGGGGTTAAAATGAATATTCGATCACTAAAATTAATTCGTGATGTAATTGTCAATTCTGGAAAATGGACTTCCATAGAAATGGCTCAAGATTCAATATATATCGAATTTCAGGATGTTGAACTTGGAGTTCCTAAAGAGAGCGAAAACTTTTCACTGACAGTTCGTTTTGCGGTTGATTCATTCATTACTGCATTTTATAATAATATCTGGGATATTGACTTTTTGGCTAAATATAATTTCAAAAATCAGATATTGAGCGAAGAGGTATTGTTTGATGTGGTGGATATTAAATTTGTTGATTTTGAATATCTCAATACATTTTTCTACAATTATAAAAAAGAAAAAACAATTTCTGTTGTTGATGACTTCAATATTCACAATATCCGCAATGACTTTTTCATGTTGGTAGAAACAAAGGAGATAGCTATCGTTGTTGGTGGAAATCAAATGGATTTCTTCACTAACTATGAGAAACTGGACGATTCTTCACTTAGGGAACTGTCTAATCAGTGGATGCTTTACTTTTTGAAATATCATCTGAAAAGGAACATTGTTAAAGACCCAATGTGTGAAAATCATCCGCTAAGGATGCCTAAAAAATAATTCATTCCTTTTTTTCATTTTTCTTCAATTTTTTCATGTTTTTTTGAATAATTTGTATTTATATTGTATTGATTTTTTTTTGAATGATACCTCCGTATTTTGCAAAAGCTTTTTAATTAGTAAAGATATAGTATTAGTGGTATGAAAATTTTATAAATTTTCAATAATTAATTTTTAAGGAGTTATTAGATGACTTGTAGTATTTTAGTTGGTGGAGCATGGGGTGACGAAGGTAAAGGAAAATGTATCACTTACCTTTGTGACAATGATAAACCAAATATTATTGCTCGTGCAGGAGTTGGGCCAAATGCAGGGCATTCCGTTGAATTTAACGGAGAGAAATATGGTTTAAGGTTAACTCCATCAGGTTTCGTACATACTGATGCTAAACTCATGATTGGTGCTGGAGTTTTAGTAAATCCGGATGTATTATTTAAAGAATTTGAAGACTTAAAAAAATATAATGTAAAAGAAAGAATGTGTGTTGATCCTAGATGCGCAATTATTTCTGAGGACCACATGGAACGTGATGTCAAATCAGAACATTTAGCTAAAAAAATAGGAAGTACCGGTTCAGGCTGTGGACCAGCTAATTCAGACCGTGTATTGAGAACTATTGATTTGGCAAAAGATATTCCTGAGCTTGAAGATTACATTACCGATGTATCCCTTGAAGTTAATGAAGCTATCGACAATGGTGAAGATGTATTCATTGAAGGGTCACAAGGTTTTGCTCTTTCACTTTATTATGGATCTTATCCTTTCGTAACCAGTAAAGACACAACAGCATCCACATTTGCTGCGGATGTTGGAGTTGGACCAACTAAAGTTGATGAAGTCATTGACGTATTTAAAGCTTACATTTCCCGTGTTGGAGAAGGTCCATTCCCAACCGAGATGACTCAGGAAGAAGCTGAAAGCAAAGGCCTTGAAGAGTATGGTGTAGTAACCGGAAGACGTAGAAGAATCGGGTACTTTGACATGGAGCTTGCTAAAGAATCATGCAGAATCAACGGTGCAACTCAAATCGCTTTAACATGTGTCGACAGATTATTCGACTGTGCTCGCGTACAAAACTATGATGAATTGTCTGCTGAAACCAAAGCTTTCATTGAAGACATTCAAACTGAAACCGGTGTGCCAGTTACTATCATCTCAACTGGACCAGATTTAAAAGACACTATTGATTTAAGAAAAGAATTGTTATAATTCTTTAATTCAGCCCTCTTTTTTGGGCTTATTTTTTTCTATTTTTTGTTTACATTATCTATTCATAATTAAATTTTTAAACTTCAAAAACAATTTAATAACTAAATCCTATTTTTTAGGTAATTGCTGAACTGGTGAATAATAATGGATATGATGGAATTAATCAAGACCAGAAAAAGTTTCAGAACTTTTGACGGTACAAAAATTTCTGAAAATGACTTAAAAAAATTATGCAGCTACATTAAGACAATTGATAATCCATATGATGTTCCTATTGAATTTATAATGCTCGATAAGGAAAAATACGGGCTGTCATCTCCAGTTATTGAGGGTGAGGATATTTACATTGCCGCAAAAGTGCCTAAAGTTGAACACTGCGAGGAGGCTTTCGGCTATTCCTTTGAAAAAATGGTTTTATATGCATGGTCCCTTGGAATCGGAACCACATGGATTGGCGGAACATTAAACCGTGAGCTTTTTGAAAGGGCTGCGGATACAAAGGACGATGAATACATGATGATAGTGACTCCTCTGGGATATCCGTCTGAAACTCAATCGGAGGTTGATTCAAAATTGAGGCAAAGCGTTAGGGGAGATGAAAGATTCCCATCATCTGAACTGTTTTTTGAAGGGGATTTCTCAAACCCGATAGAATCTAGTGAAGATTGTCTTGAAGCGGTTCGTTGGGCACCATCTGCTGCTAACAGGCAGCCATGGAGGATAGTGAAAGTCGAAAATTCCTATCATTTCTATGTAAGGCATACTGAGGGTTATGTATCCATTGTCGACTGGGAAGTGCAAAAAATTGACCTTGGAATTGCAATCTGTCACTTTTTAAGTGTTTGCGATGGTGAATTTGTAATTTGTGACCCTGAAATTGATTCTGATGAATTCACTGAGTATATTGCAACAATTACTGTAGTAAATAATGATAAAAATTGAAATAAGGAGAAATTTAATGTTTACATATCCAAAAGTATTAAGAAAGAAAGATTTTAAAAAAATTGAAAAATATTCCTGTGATGAGCAGGTAAAAGACGCTTATCTCAAATATCTTACTAATTATTCATTCACTGAATTTGTCAAATACTGTGAGGAGAACGAAGGTGTTGATTTGGAAAAATTGCTTTTCAAATTCACCGATTTGCAGCTGGAAAAATTTGAGCCGAACTCCTTGATATGGATTTCCCATGTGCTTGTTAATTTTTTAATATATTTTGATGTCAATCTGGATTATGGGGAATATTATGATGCCTACGCGTCCGCTCTTCAATTCACAGTTCTTTCTCTTTCAATGACCATGCTTGTTGAAAAGCTTTCCATTGAAGATGTGCCGTTGCCTGAGCATTCCAAATCTTGTTTTAAAAAATTATTCGATAAACGCCCTGATTTCAGATTCAACTTAAATAAAGATTGCGAATTGGCTTATAAGTCATTCAATAATGACTTTGGCTTTTCCATTGATGAATTTTATCTCAAAATTAAAGACCACTTTGACAGTCAGGGCTTTTGATTGGCAAAATTATTATACTTTAAAACTTAATGTTAATGTATGTACCAAGATATGATAATCATTAGGGGAGCAAAAGTTCATAATTTAAAGAATATTGATGTTGATATTCCTCTTGGAAAAATTGTTGCAATTTCTGGAGTTTCTGGAAGCGGTAAATCCTCATTGGCATTAGGGGTATTGTATTCTGAAGGTTCCAGAAGATATCTGGATGCACTTTCAACCTATACTCGCCGTAGGATTTCACAAACTGAAAAGGCACAGGTTGACTTAATCCAATATGTTCCGGCAGCCCTGGCACTTCATCAGCGTCCTAATGTTCCGAATATCAGATCAACATTTGGAACTTCAACAGAACTTTTAAACTCTTTAAGATTATTGTATTCAAGATGCGGTAATTACACTTGTCCAAACGGTCACCTGCAGGAGCCAACATTGAATGTGGCTCGTGAAATTCCAATCAAATGTCCTGTTTGCGGTGAAGAATTCTATGGATTGGGTGCAGAGGAATATGCCTTCAACTCAGACGGTGCGTGCCCAACATGCAGCGGAACAGGTTATATAAGAGGCATTGACGATTCCACATTGGTCGGTGATGAGACAAAAACACTTGAGGAAGGAGCCGTTGAGTCATGGAACATGTTCGGAATTTCCTGGATGTATCACGTTGCAGGCGAGCTGGGCGTAAGGATTGATGTCCCATTCAAGGATTTGACTGATGAGGAAAAGGACATTGTCTATAACGGTCCTGCAGTTAAAAGATACATCAATATTCCATCTAAAAACGGTAAATTATTTGAACTTAATGCCGAGTATAGAAATGCCCATAAGGCTGTTGAAGAGGCTCTTAAAAAGGCAAAAACAGAAAAGGGTCTTCAAAGAATCAATAAATACTTAACAACACAGGTTTGTCCTGACTGTAATGGTGCAAGAATCAATTCTAAAGCAAGGGAAACCCTTTTAGGCGGAATCAATCTGGCTGAAGCGTGTCAGATGAATCTCAAGGAGCTTGTCATATGGATTCAGGAAGTTGTAAGTGAGCTTCCGGATGGTGTCAGGCAGATGGCGGAAAATATCCTTGAGGAATTTATGGACAATGCCACCATTTTACTTGATTTGGGTTTAAGTTACATTTCACTTGACAGGCCCGCCAATACATTATCCACTGGAGAACTGCAGAGAATGCAGCTTGCCAAAACCTTAAGAAACCACACAACCGGAGTACTGTATGTATTGGACGAACCGTCAATCGGTCTTCACCCTGATAATGTCAACGGATTAATCAGTGTCATCAGACATCTGGTTGATGACGGAAATTCAATAATTCTGGTTGACCATGACACAAAAATATTGGGCATTGCAGATTATATGGTTGAATTGGGACCTACTGCAGGTGCTGACGGAGGAAACATCATTGCACAGGGAACCCTTGATGAAATTATGGCTAATGAATCATCACAAATCGCTCCATTTTTATCAAATTCCGAAAAGATCATCATTCGAGACAAATCAGGTGATGTTTTTGAAAATGGAGCCATCAATATAAAAACTTCTGAAATTCACAATGTAAAACCTATAGATGTTCAAATTCCAAAAGGCAAGCTTTCAGTCGTAACAGGAGTTTCCGGAAGTGGAAAAACAACATTGCTTTTGGAGGCATTGTATCCTTCTGTAAAAGCTCACATTAACGGTGAGGAATTGCCAGATACTGTCCATGACCTTGACTGTGGAGACATTAACAAGATTGATTTGATTGACAGTGTGCCAATCGGAAAAAACGTAAGAAGTACTGTTGCAACATACTCCAAGGTTCTTGATGAGTTAAGACGGGAATTCTCTAAATTGTCTGATGAATATAAGACAGCTGATTTTTCATATAACACTGGAAAATTAAGATGTGAAACCTGTAACGGAACAGGCAGTGTGTCAATGGACGTGCAGTTCCTTCCTGATGTTGAAATGACATGTCCTGACTGTGAAGGTTCAAGATATAATCCTGATATCGAAAAGACAAAATTCAATGGTTTGTCCCTGGCAGATATAATGTCACTGACAATTGATGAAGCTCTTGAAGAGTTGTTTGAACTTAAAAAGGTAACCTCCAAACTGCAAAAGCTGTCTGATTTGGGATTGGGTTATCTTACATTAGGTGAAGCCACTCCAAGCCTGTCCGGTGGGGAAGCGCAAAGACTTAAGCTTGCATCTGAGATCGGCAAGTCACAAAAGAACTCTCTCTTCATTTTCGATGAACCAACCATTGGTCTTCATCCGTTGGATGTTAAGGTATTGATTGATGTATTCGACAATCTAATAGACAGGGGAGCAACTGTCATAGTTATTGAACATGATTTGGATTTAATAGCTAATGCAGACCATATTATTGACATTGGAATTGATGGTGAAAATTGCGGTGGGGAAATCTTAGCCACTGGAAGTTTGAATGATATTATTAACGCTCCTGAAAGTTTAACAGGCAAATATTTGGCTGAAAAAGAATTATTCTGATGTTAATTAAATCTAAGTAATTCATGAATTACTTTCTCCTTTTTATATTCTTTTTTCTAATATGTAACTATGAAAGGCATATTTGATAACACTAAATTTGGAAATCTTGACGTTTCCAGCCGCATTATTAGGAATGGGCTCTGGGAATCTCAAAATGACTCCGGAAAAAATTTAACTCAAGAAGTATTTGACAGATATGAAAAATTGGCTAAGAACAATGTTGGAGTAATAACTACGGAGCTAATTTCAATGTACAGTCATGACAGGTTCAGTGACTATACTCATTACATTAACTCTCCACTATTCATTAAGGATTTTAAGGAAGTAACTGACATTGCTCATGAGCACAACACTCCAATACTTGCTCAAATTGGTTTTGTTAACTGCAACATCAATGGCAAGCAGATGATGGAAGTCAATGACTTGACTATTGAAGATATCCGTACAATTCAGGCTGATTATGTCGTGGCAGCTAAAAAGATAATGTTTGCTGGCTTTGATGGAATAGAGCTATGCATTGGTAACAATTTCTATCTGTCCCGTGTGATGGATCCTTTTGAAAACACACGCAGTGACGATTACGGCGGAAGCACATATAATCGTGTAAGAATGGTTTTGGAAATTATCAAATTGATTAAAAATACCACTGACTTGCATATACACTGTAAAGTTAATTTATACCAGGATGAAGACGACTCTTTGGAAATTTGCAAGATTCTGGCAGAAAATGGTGCTGACAGCTTACAAATCACCAGATTCCTATCACCTCAGTACTTTAGAAAAGGCCAATCAAATCAGGATATGCTGGTTGGCTTTGCTGATAAAGTCGCAAAAAATGTTTCTATTCCTGTTGTTTTAGGTGGGGGCAGGTCTGATATGGACAAAATCAATGAGTTAATCAATAATACAGATATAGATTTTATCTCCATGCAAAGGCCTTTTGTAAAGGATCCCTCATTTTTAACCAAATGGAAAGAGGAAGGTCATGGAAAATCTGAGTGTAAGACCTGCAATAACTGTTATTGGAAAAAGGAAAGTGTCTGTTTAATTGAATAGTTTAAATATGATTGTAAACAATATTTAACTAATTGAATTTGGGAATCCTATCATGAAAAAGATATTGTATTTGACAGACCTGTATTATGAAGCTAAGGGAAGAGACTACTTCGAAGAGGATTTATATATATCACTGAAAGATTAAAAGACAGTTTTGATTTGGTGTTATGCAATCCGAAAAATTCTGAAAGCTTTGAAAGTGATGTTGACTTGGTCATTTTTAGGAATACGGGTCCTGTAAGTGAATTTCCAGATGTTTATGATTCATTTGTAAAAAGAGTCAAATCAAACAATATCAAGACTTTCAATGAGTTTTGCGGAAAAGCGGACATGTGTGGCAAACAGTATCTTCTTGATTTGACTTTGGATAATTTTCCGGTTATCCCGACTGTGGATTCGATTGATCAATTTGACTTGTTGCCGGAATCTGAAAGATATGTTATTAAGCCAAAGGATGGTGCGGATTCAATTGGCCTTGAGTTTCTAACCAAAGACGAGTTATTTGCCTGTGAATTAGACAATATGTTAATTCAGCCTGCAATCGATTTTGAATATGAAGTTTCTTTCTATTTCATTAATGACACTTTGGAATATGCTTTGTATGCTCCTGATAAAACAAAACGATGGGATTTAAAGAAATATGATTTCACTAAGAATGATGAGGATTTTGCCAAAAAATTCATCAACTGGAATGATATTGAAAATGGCATTCAGCGCGTTGATGCATGCAGGACGCCTGAAGGTGAGTTGTTATTGGTTGAACTTGAAGACTTAAATCCCTATCTCTCTATTTTAGAGCTTGACAGTGAAACACGGGAAAAATTCATAAAAGATTTCATTTTTGCAGTGACAACCCTTGTGGAATAAATTTTTTTTAAAATATAAATATAACAATTGTTAATATTTATAAGTGAGGTTGAAAAAAATGGAATTTTTAAGACAAACTGATGTTATCCAATGGAAAGATGGTGAATATAAGACAATTAAAGAAAACAGTGTTGATGATGAATATACTTATTTGTTCATAGATTATTTGCCCCCAAGGAAATTTTCCACATATCCTAAAGATTTAAAAGACTTTGCAATAGGATATTGTCTTGGTGAAGGTTTAATAAAAGATTACTCAGATATAGAATCTATTAAACTTGACGGAACAAACGTGCTTGTTTCAACAAAACTCACACACAATCCTGAAGAAGATCTTGAACAGGAAGGCATTGTCCAGGAGAGAAAAGGAAACTGCGAACATGCATGCGTTTGCAGACTTCTGGAATATCAGGGGGTGAACTCTGACAATGCGGGAGGAATCAGATCTGAGCTAAAAACAATAGAGCCCAATACGTCAGATTTAACTATAAACGCTACTCAAATAATCAAGGATATCAAACATCTGACTGATGAAGCAAAAATCTGGCAAAAGACCGCAGGGGTGCATGTTGCACAGCTGAAATATGGTGACAACATTATCATCCGTGAAGATGTGAGCCGTCACGTTGCGGTTGACAAGGTAATAGGTGCCGCTTCAAAAGAGGGTTATGACTTTTCAAAATGTTATATTTCATATAGTGGAAGAATGCCTGCTGACATGCTGATAAAAGTAATCAGGGTTGGAATTCCGATAATCATTTCAAATGCCGCACCTGCATCATCAGGTATTGATGTGGCACGTGCAGGAAACATCACTATGGTTGGTTTTGTACGTGACAACAGATTTACTGTTTACACTGCACCGGAAAGAGTAAATTTAGAAAAATAGATGATTTAAAGTTCATCTAAAGAGAATGAACTTAAATCTAATAAGTCAAAGGTTAATATTTTTGGAGCTACGGTAACTTTACCTACTCCAGTTATTATTTTATATGCTTCAAATGCTTCAAGACATCCTATTAAATTCGGTGTCGGTCCGATGACTGGTGGTACTCCTGAAGTTACATTTTTTAAAGCTTCAACTGTTTCTTCGTTTAATTCCTTGCCGATTGAAGGCAGGTTAAACATTTCTTCATAAGTTTTATCACTGTTTGGTAAAAATACGGTGATTTGACCTAAAGTTCCATGTATTGCTCCATGAATGTATGGAATTCCTTTTTCTTTTGCTTTTCTTGAAACAATGACTCTTGTTAAAACATTGTCAAGCGCATCTATTACAATATCCGAGTCTCCAATGACCTTCTCGATGTTGCTTTGGTCTATGTGTTCATTGAAGGTGGTGACTTTAACATAGGGATTGATAAGTCTGACTTTCTCCTTCGCCACTGCACTTTTATCAAGACCCAAATCAGAAATGTTTGCCAATGTTTGCCTGTTCAGGTTTGAAAGATCAAATGCATCCTTATCAACCAAAACCAGCTCACCAATTCCCATTCTTGCAAGCATTTCAATGGTTTCGCCGCCGATTCCACCACAGCCTATCACTGTGATTTTTGCATCTTTGAATCTTTCCTGTTCACTTCTTGTCACTATGCTCATTTGTCTGGAAGCTATTTCCCAGTATCCGTCACCAATGTATCTTGTTGGCATTTAATCACCTATATTTCTTCTTAATTTTGGTAATGTCTCCATGAATGCATCTAATGCAATTTCATAATTTTTCAAATCATGTCCTTCTATTAATCCGCTTTCATGGATTGTAATCTTTTCAAGCTCGATTTTTTCATTATTTTCTAATTTTATTTCTTCTAATTGCTTTGCGGTATTTTCAAGGTTTATTGTAAATGGGAGTTGGTATGAAAATGAATCCTCGCAGAAGTCAATACTGATGAACTCATCATCATCGATTGGCGATAAATTTAATCCAACTTTTCTAAATCCTTGGCTTTTTAATTCATCATTGATTTGTTTATATTTGTCGTTGGATAAAATTTCATTCAAGTTATCCACTTCAACAATACCAAACTTTCCATTGTCTCTAACTTTGACGATTTCACAGTTAGTGTTAGCTAAAATGTAGTCTTCGCAACGACTAACTCTTTGAATTTTTTCAGGAGTAGTTCGGGTATCCGTAGGTATTCTGGTTGCAAGGCATGTGGTTGACCTGGAATAGGCTATATTGTTCCTGTTTAAATATGCGTGAATTTCTTTAGAAGTTAATTTGGCTGTAATAAACGGCGTTTTAAAATCTTTTTTATAGGTAACTAATATTCCCGGTCTGTCGATTACCAAATCACTGATGTTATTTCCGTCACAAATAAAATCAAAGCCATTTTCATGTGCGGTCTTTTCAATTTTTGAATACATCAAGTTTCTGCAGTTATAGCATCTTTTGGAATCGTTCATCAAAAAGTATTCATTTTCATAAAAGTTAATGTCAATTATTTCGTGTTTTATTCCAAAAGATTTGGCAACTCTTTTTGTGTTTTCAACAAAACCTGTCGGAAGCAGGTGATTGTCAATTGTAATTGCCAATGTGTCTTTCGCTACCTTGGAAGATAAATATGCAATCAATGTTGAATCGGCACCTCCTGAAAATCCGATTGCAACTTTTTTATCTCTTAAAATATTTTCAAAATTTTTAATTTTATTTTCTAAATTCATTTTATCCCTTTAAATAGTTAAAGAGCATCAGAGATGCTCTTGGAATTAAGGAGTTATGTTTTTAATATTTCAAACTCAAAGTGTTTAAATTTGGAGTTTATAAAACAATTTGGGGAGTTAAATATGTATTGTTTGAAATATTTTACCCGAGCTAGGAAATATAACAATAGTTATTTTTTCCTAAATTAAAATTGTATATTTTAGTATATAAATCTTTTTGTATGGGTTTGTATGTATTGTAAATAATTTTTTAAAGATTATTAAACATTATCTAATTATTTTGAGATTATTTTTTAATGGTATAGTAAGATTTAAATGATATGAAAATTATATAACAATTGTTAATATTTTTTGGAGGTGGGTTTATCTACGATGCTATTGTAATTGGAACGGGGGCAGGAGGTGCAACTGTTGCAAAGGATCTAAGTCTAAAATCAAAAAACATCTTAATTCTAGACAAGGGAAGCAATCAAAATAATGGGACCTATGTAAAACATATGAAAACAAGGCAAATTCATTTAGAAAATAATCTTTCAGACGAAGACAAACTGAAATATGAATTTTTGACATATCCTTTGGATTTAACTAACATCGAAGAGATTGGGGGAACGACTACCTCTTCAATAGGAAATGCATGTTTTTCATGCAGTGGGTGTTATACAAACTCAATAATGCAGCAGTTTGAAGATAAGAATTTAAATATCTTTGAAGAACTTCTGGAAGCTAGCGGTGAGCTTAACGTTAAATATTTCCCCAAGAAATTATGGGGTCATTCCACTAATTTAATTGCAAGTGCCGGTGAGGAGCTGGGCTACATTGTTGAGCCGATGCCAAAGTTCATCAATTTTGAAAAATGCCAATTTTGTGGAAAATGTGTTAATGGCTGTGTATTTGATGCAAAATGGGATGCGACATACTTCGTTCGTGAAGCTGTGGAATATGGTGCCAATCTAATTGAAAACTTTACAGTATTTGAAATTTTACATGAAAACAATCGAGTAACTGGTGTGGTTGGACTTGATAAAAATAATGAAAAGCATATCTTCAAGGCAAAAAGGGTTATTGTCTCAGCAGGAGCCCTTAACACGCCAGTGATATTGAAAAATTCAGGTGTTGAGAATGTAGGCGAGAGCATTTTCTTTGATATTTTCACAACAGTTGGAGGATACCTAAAAGATGCAAATTTAAAAAATGAGCTTATGATGGGAGTTAAGGCAGAATTCGGACCTTATTTTTTATCACCTCATTACTCAATGCAATTGAAACCTTTAATGGCCAAAAAGGGTATTAATGCAGATGATAAAGACATAATTGGATTAATGCTTAAATTCGCAGATACTTGTATCGGAAACATTGACGAGAAAGGCCAAATCAAAAAAACACTTGCTAAAGTCGATGTTGATTTAATAAAGGAAGGATATGATAAAGCAGTAAAAATATTGTTAAAATTGGGAGTGGATCCTAAATCGATTGTTGCGACATCACTTAAGGGAGCGCATCCTGGAGGGACTGCAGCTGTTGGTGAAGTTGTGGACAATAATTTTGAAAGTGAAATAAATGGGTTGTACGTTTGTGATGCAAGTGTAATTCCTGAAGCTCCCGGAAGGCCGCCGATATTGACAATTGTTGCAATAGCAAAAAAAGTGGCAAAAATAGTAAATCAAAATCTGGAGGATGAAAAATATGGAATTTAGATTAAAATATAAACAAATTGATGAGATTAGAGAGTTAGCTGAGAATTTTACAATCAATGATCTATTGTCTGAATTGGATTTGTCTGCACAAACTGTTGTTGCAAAACAGAATGGGGAATTGACAATCGAGGAAAGTGTGATTGAAGATGGAGATGAGATTCAGCTGGTTCAGATTATATATGGGGGTTAGCTATTTTTTAGCAATTACCACCATAATGTAGTCATTTTCCTTCACATAACTTTCAACACTTTTAAAGCCGGCATCAAGCAGGTATTTTTCTAAATCATTTGCGGTGTAGACATGCATGCCCTCAACTGTGGCAAGCCATTTTTCATCATCCGGATGATTTCCATCTGTTCCCTGAGCTATCATGAACTGTCCGTTTGGTTTAATAATTCTTGAAACTTCCTTGAATGTTTCGCCAATCTCCGGCCAGAAGTAAATTGTTTCAAATGCACTTGCCATGTCATAGCTTTCATCATCAATTGGCATGTCCCTGACGTCTGCTTGTATGACTTTACATCTTCCGCAGTCTACTGCCTCCTTATTTCTTTTGATGGATTCGGCCACTGAAACTTCCGAATAATCCAGACCGTCCACGTTTTCAGAAGTCAGTTTAAGGAACTTTTCAATGTTGACTCCACCACCGCAGCCAATATCCAGTATTTTGTCATTTTCACCGACATTAACCTTTTCAAAAGCGAATTCAGAGATTTCCTTGTGGTTTTCATTCATGTTTTGGATAGTTTCGACACCTTCCTCGCCATGAGGCTTCATGCACTGAGTAATCTTTTCCGCTACCATAATCATAACCTTTAATTATTTTCTGATATAATTATTATATGGTGATTAAATGGATAAAAAGATTATCGCAATTATCATTGCTGTTGTAGCTATTGTTGCCATTGGAGGATATTTCCTCATGGGCGGGGGTAGCGATACAGTAACTATTGGTTATTTGCCTTCTGACCATGATGCCGCATTGTTTGTTGCAGATGCTCAGGGCAAATATGCAGAAAACGGTATTAACACTAAATTAGTTCAGTTCAATAACGGAGGAGACTTGATGACTGCTATGGCAAGTGGTGATGTCGATGTAGGTTATGTTGGAATAACTCCTGTATTGTCTTCAATTGAAAAAGGAGTTCCTATCAAAGTTATTTCAGCAGCCCAAACTGAAGGATCAGGTATTGTCGTTGCTAAAAATTCCAACATCAATTCAGTATCAGACCTTGCAGGCAAAAAAATAGCCACTCCTGGTGAAGCTTCAATCCAGCACATGTTGCTCACTTACTATTTGGAGCAAAATGGCATGTCCATTAATGATGTGAAAGTTTCAGCAATGAAAGTGCCTTCAATGAATGATGCGCTTAAAACCAACAAGATTGATGGTATGATTACTTTTGAACCTTATGTAAGCATTGCAGAGAAAAACGGTGCAAAAGTATTGGTAGATTCAGCTGACATTTTGCCAAACCATCCGTGCTGTGTTGTAGTGGCTTCCGATAAATTCATTAAAGATCATCCTAATGAAACCAACACAATTTTGGAAATCCACAAGAATGCAACTGATTTCATCAACAACAACACCGATGAGGCAGCTACCCTTTTACCTTCTGATATTGTCAGTGATGTTGAAGTTGAGAAAAGTGCTATTGCAGGTTTCCCATTCATTTCAGGTCTAAATGAAAGTTTCAAGGATGATGTAAACGATTTCATGAATTTGGAAGTTGAGTTGGGCGTTCTCAAAAAACCAATTTCTGAGGATAAAATTTTCTGGGATGGTAGTTAATTCAACTGCCCCCACTCTTTTTTTTAACATTAATTTTATATACTAAGAATAATATAACAATAGTTATCATAATATAACAATTGTGATAAAAAATTACGGGAGGATAATATACGATGTGTGAAATTTTTTGTTTTAATTCAAATACGCCAAAACAAGTAAATGAGTGCCTTGAATGTTTCTACAATCATTCAGAAGAGCATCCACATGGATGGGGATTGGCAACCATGCAATCAGATGAATTTGTTATACGTAAAGAACCGATAAAAGCAACATGTAGTCAATACTTACGAGATATATTATCCAACCCCGTTGTTGGTAAAAATGTATTTGCTCACATCAGATTAGCAACCGTGGGCGAAATTATATCTCCCAATTGTCATCCGTTTATTGAAGCTGATGATAATAATCGGTCATGGATGCTGATACATAACGGAACCATTTTCGATTATCCCGAACTGGATAATTATAAGGATAAGGAAAATGGTGACACTGATTCTGAGCGAATACTTTTATACATAATCGATAAAGTAAATGAGTTTGAAAAAGCTAAAAATGCACCATCAACAATAAAGGAAAGGTTCAATCTTTTAACAGAAGTAATCACTGATTTATCCAAGAACAACAAGCTCAATTTGATATTTTATGATGGAGACTTGACTTATATTCATTCCAACATGAGAGATTCCTTGTATTATCTTAAAAATGACGAAGAATTTTTGGTGGCATCCACACCATTAACTGATGATGAAAACTGGAAATCAGTTGAATTGAATAAGTTATTCGGATTAATCGATGGGAAAATCATTTTTGAAAGTGAAGAGCATGATAATGAATTCATTTTAACTGAAGCTCATGAGAAGGCTATTGGAGAATTCTTAAAAACAGTTTACAGGGATGAAATTAATGATTAGTCATGATTTGGTTAGAAATAAATTGTATGAAGAGTTTATAAAACCAACAAATCAGGTTAAAGATTTCATTGGTATTGAAATTGAAATTCCAATTATCAATTTAAATAAGCAGGCAGTGGATTTTAATGTAGTTCACAAAATAACTTCTGAATTTCAAAAGCAATACGGTGACTTTAAAGCGGATGGAATTGACTATGACGGCAATGTATTTGCCTTAAAAAATCCTAAAACTGATGATATTGTCTGCTATGACTGTTCATACAACAATATTGAATTTGCAATGGGAAAAGAGAAGGAACTGTTTTCCATTAATGAACGCTTTTGTGACTATTATTCATTTGTTAAGGAATCATTTGAAGAATATAATCATACATTAACAGGAATGGGGATAAATCCATACAGAAAATATAATATAAATAAGCCTATTCCTTCAGAAAGATACCTTATGCTGTATCATCACTTGAAATCATTTAAAAATTATAACAACATTCCAATGTATTTTCATAAATACCCTGAATATGGAATGTTTTCATCAGCATCCCAGGTTCAATTGGATGTTCAAAAAGATAATTTAATAAAAACCATTAATGTATTTTCAAAAATAGAGCCAATCAAGGCGTTATTGTTCTCCAATTCTGTTCTGATAGAAGAACATAATCACTTGACATGCTTTAGGGATGCACTTTGGGAGTATTCGACCCATGGCGTAAACCCTCACAATATAGGTGCCTATGATGTTGATTTTGAGGACATCAATGATCTTCAGTCATATCTTGAATCATTGAATATTTATTGTGTCATGAGGGATGGAGCATACATTAATTTTCCGTCAATGAATCTCCTGGACTATTTCGCAAGGGATTATGTGCGTGGTGAAATATACTGCAATGGAGAATATCGGGAAATTGACATTAAGCCTTGCATAAATGATATAAAATACTTAAGACCATTTAAATTTATTAACTTGACTTTTAGAGGAACAGTTGAATTCAGAAGCATATGCACTCAACCCATTAAAGATTCAATGTGTGTAGCAGCATTCCATTTGGGTTTAAAGGACAATTTGGATGAGTTAAGCTACATTATTGATAATGATGATGTGATTTATCATAATGGTTACACAGCATCAGAACTTAGGAAATTGTTGATTCAGGAGGAAGTTCCTTCATTTATTGATAAGAATGATTTGTGCAGGTTGTCTAGAGATATTGTTGATCTTGCAGCCGATGGTCTTAAAGAAAGAGGGATTGGCGAGGAAATATTCTTAAATCCATTATATGAACGTATTAAAAAGCACACTAATCCTGGAAGGGACATATTGCAATCAATCCAGAATGACATGTCAATTGAGAAGATTATTAAAGAGTATGGTAAGGTATATTAAGTTTGAATAGTTAATTTATTTTCATAATGATGTGGGAATTGTTTGGATTATGATTTGTAAAATTAATTAACATATTGCAAAATTACTATTGTTTTTAATAAAAAATTAGCAGAGTTATTTTGAATTATTTTTATTGTATGTCTTTGATTATTATAGTCATACTAATATTATATATTTGGTCAAAAAATCTTTACTTTTAAAAAGATTTATATATGATTTCTTTTAATAGTTAATTAGGGATTCATTTATAACAATTGTTATGTTAAAAGTAATTTATATATAATATACATTTAATATTAATAATTGTAATTAATTTAAATTAATTCGGTGAAAATAATGAATAAAAAGATTACATTTGTTTTAGTGTTGGCACTTGCTGCATTTTTAGTAATGGGTTCAGCTAGTGCTGGTCTTTTCGACTTTTTAGGTGGAGGAGATGACACTGTAAAGATAGGATATTTACCATCTGACCACGATGCAGCTTTATTCGTTGCTGACGCTCAAGGTTTATATGCTGATAAAAACATTACTACTGAACTTGTACAATTCAACAATGGTGGAGACTTAATGACCGCTATGGCTAGTGGTGAAGTCGATGTTGGATATGTTGGAATCGCACCTGTTTTATCTTCTGTTGAAAAAGGTGTTCCTGTTAAAGTTATTTCCGCTGCTCAAACTGAAGGTAGTGGAATTATTGTAACTTCTGATTCAGGTATTACTTCAGCAGCAGATTTGAAAGGTAAATCAATTGCAACTCCTGGTGAAGCTTCAATTCAGTATGTATTGCTTTCATACTACTTAAAAGAAAATAATTTGTCCACTGATGACTTAAACATTTCAGCTATGAAAGTGCCATCCATGAACGATGCTTTAAAAACCAAACAAATTGACGGAATCATTACTTTCCAACCTTATGTGTCCATTGCTGCAAATGACAGTGGAAATGTTGTTTTAGAAGATTCAGCTGATATTTTACCAAACCACCCATGTTGTGTAGTTGTTGCATCTGATGACTTTATCAAAAACCACGAAGACAAAACTAAAGATATTTTAGCTATTCATGAAAACGCTACCAAATTCATTAATGACAACATTGAAAACGGTAGTTCTGATAAAGTTGTAGCATTACTGCCTGAAGACATTGTTTCCAATGCAGATCTAGAAGTGCTTTCTCTTGAAAGTTTCCCATTCATTTCTGGTATTGATGACAGTTTCAAATCAGATGTTGATGCATTCCAAAAACTTGAAGTGGATATTGGTATTTTAAACAGTACTGTATCACATGACAAATTATTCTGGGAAGCATAGTTTTACTATGCTTTTGTTTTTCTTTTTTTAGAGATTTTTTTAACAAATTATAATGCATTTTGCATTGAATTATAATTATCCGTATATTCAATTATTATAAAATTATCAATTCAGTTTTCAATTTAATTGATTTAAAAAGAATTAAAATTAGTTTTGTTTGAGGTCATGCACATTACAATGCATTAATCATGTCGTTTTTAGGAAAAGCGTCTGCTATCTTGTTAAGGTTATTGAACACGTTCATCAGCTCGCCAATAACATCTTCCAGGGATTCATTTTCAACACTTCCAAGCATTTCAATGAACTGCGGAAATGTCTGTTTACCGTTTTGGAAAAACATGTAATACTCATTGAGATTCACTTCTTCCCGGTTTAGGTCATCCACAATGTCATTGTATAAAGTTTTCAAATCATTTAAACTCTCTTCAAACATTGACTTGACTTCATCTGTGTTTGAGGAATCCAGTTTTTCAAAAGCAGTATTCAATCTGATTATGGATATTGTGTAAAGTTCCAAATCTATTTCGCCGTACATGTTAATCAGTAAAATAAAAAAAGAGAGAAATTTCTCAAAAGAGAAATTATAATTTGATTTTAATATCGAGAGCACTTGATCCTTCTTCGTAAACGAAGATAGGGTTGATATCAAGTTCTGATATTTCTGGGAAGTCTAAAGTTAATCTAGCTACTCTTTTGATAGCTTCTTTAACTTCTTCAACATCGCAAGGTGCTTCTCCTCTGTATCCTTCAAGTAATTTGGATACTTTGGTTGATGCAATTTGTTCTTCAATTTCTTCAGAACTCATTCCTTTTGCAAGGTTGAATGAAACATCCTCGATGAGGTTTACGTAGATTCCACCCATACCGAATGCAATCATTGGTCCGAATTGTTTGTCACGAATCATACCAACAATTACTTCTTCACCGGAATCCATCATTTTTTGCACTTCTACACCATCAGGAACAATGTCAGGGTGTGCAGCTTTAGCGTTTGCAATGATTTCTTCATAGGTTGCTTTTGCTTCTTCAGGTGAGGAAATTCCTACTTTTACACCACCGATATCGGATTTGTGTAAAATTTTATCGGATGCAATTTTAAGTACAACAGGGAATTCCATTTCTTCAGCAAGTTCAGCTGCCTCATCTGCACTGGTTGATAATTTGATTGGTGCAGCGGAAATTCCGTAAGCTTCAGCAACAGCATATGCTTCACTACCGAGTAATGTGTCTCTGCCGTCAGCTTTTACTTTATCGAAAATTGCTTTGACTGCGTCTTTGTCCACATCATCGATTTTTTCAATTACATCATCGTAGTTTTTGTCTTTAAGCCCTGCAAATTTAACCATTGCTTCAAGTGCTGTTACAGCGGTTTCAGGGAATACGTAGGTTGGTACTCCGTTTTCTCTTAAAGCGTCATTTGCAGCTTCAAAGGATGGTCCTCCCATGTTAACAACAATGACCGGTTTGTCGAATTTCTTTTTCTCTTCCAGGATTGCATTAGCAATTCCGTCCGGATCTGCTGATGCGGTAGGACAAACCATTACGATTAAACTGTCAACGTCATCATAGCCAAGAACGATTTCTAATGATTCTTTGTATCTGCTTACAGGTGCATCTCCCAATACGTCAATAGGGTTTTTTGCACTTCCTTCATCAGTAACGCATTCTTTTAATTTTGCAGTGGTTTCTTCATCAAATTGAACAAGTTGGAGTCCTGCTTTTTCCATTGCGTCTACGGTAAGTACTCCTCCACCACCAGCGTTGGTAATAATAGCTACTTTATCTCCTTTTGGTAGTGGTGCTTTTGAGAATGCTAAACCAAGGTCAAACAATTCAGCCATGGTTTCTACACGCATGATTCCTGATTGGTGGAATGCGGTATCAAATGCCAAGTCACTACCTGCTAGTGCACCGGTGTGTGAGGATGCTGCTTCTGCTCCTGCTGAACTTGAACCGGATTTGAGCACAATAATAGGTTTTTTGTGAGCGGTTTCTCTCATGGTTCTTACAAAGTCATCGTCATCAGAAATAGATTCTAAGTAACAGATGATTACATTTGTTTCATCGTCTTCTGCCAGATATTGTAATAATTCGATTTCGTTTACTCCAGCTTTGTTACCTAAACTGATTACTTTACTGAATCCGATTCCGGAAGTTACACTCCAGTCGATGATAGCTACCATCATAGCTCCACTTTGAGAAATAAATGCCATGTTTCCTGTTGGAGGCATCATTTGTGAAAATGATCCGTTTAATGGAGTGTGTGAGTCGGTTATTCCTAAACTGTTAGGTCCAATAATGTTTATACCGTATTCTTCACCAAGAGCAGTTAATTCAGCTTCTAATTTAGCTCCTTCTTCGCCCACTTCTTTGAAACCAGCGGTAATAACTACCATGTTTTCTACGCCAGCTTCACCACATTCTTTTACGGTTGGGTTTACAAATACTGAAGGAATTGTAATTATTGCTAAATCTACTTTTCCAGGTACGTCTTTAATATTTGCGTATGCTTTTTTGCCTAAAATCTCTCCACCTTTAGGATTTACAGGATATATTTCGCCGTCAAACCCATCGTTGATGAGGTTGTCAACAATAATGTATCCTACTTTTCCAGGGGTATTGGAAGCACCAATAACAGCCACGGATTCAGGTTTAAACATTTTATTGAGATCTATCATAAGTTTTTCTCCTTATAACTTTATAATTGCATAATATTTATAATGATAAATAATTAACAATTACTAATGATATAATATATGTTATATTAAATATTTAAATATATTGTTTAAATATAATTCTACTTTCTTTTTATTTTCTTTAAGTAATTATAAAATCTTTTTTAAATAATTTAGAAATGTTTATTTGTTATTTTATGGAAATGATATTTTTTAAATTACAATTTTTTCTTAAACTATTTAAAACATGATAAATATAAATATATTCATATAATAAATTTTTGATATTTTAAACTATTAAAATATCTGATTTAGGGGATATTATGAGCTTAATTATCGCTTACATTGGAAAAAAAGGATGTGTAATGACTGGAGATAAAAGAAAGATAGGATATTTTGGTGATAAACAAAATTTAGAAGTATTAGAAAAAGAACTGTATGAAGGTAATATTAGCGGTGACGATGAATTTATAAATCGCGCAACCGAGCTGGGCATTTCCATAAAAATTACAGATGATGCAAGTAAATTGAAGATAGTCGGAAATGCTGTAAGGGGTGAAGTAAGTACAAAAGGAACCTTCGAAACAAAACGTAGGAGAATTTACGGTACTACCAATGGTTACCAAATTGTTGAATTGTTAGGCTCCGAACAGAAGTCACGTAAAGCCGGAGAAAAAGGAATTATTATATTTGGAAACAATTATGCTAAGCAACTTGCCCAAGGCCTTATCCAAAAGAAATGGAAGGCTTCCCAAAGCTTAAAGTATATGGGTGAAGTGTTTGAAGAAATTTTAGCTGAAGTTTCATCAA
>NZ_CAMJCX010000016.1 GCF_946404245.1 uncultured Methanobrevibacter sp. | reverse complement strand
ATGTACCAAATCCCTTTCTTCAGCAGAACCTTTTTTTGCCATAATAACACTCAATATATAATTTTAAAAAAACTAGTATATAAAAAACAAGTGAGAGCATTTGAAAAGTAATATTTTAAAAAAAAGTTTTATAAATGGGGCCGGAGCCGAGATTCGAACCCGAGTCCCAGGATCCACAGTCCTGGAGGATGACCACCTACCCTACCCCGGCAGTAAAACATATGAAATATAAAAATTGTTAAAATGCGGGAGCAGGGATTCGAACCCTGGAAGACCTGCGTCAACAGGTCCTAAGCCTGTCCCCTTTGGCCTCTCGGGCACCCCCGCTTATAAAAAGAAAGGATACATAGAAACCATAAAAAATCTTAACAAATTTTTAAATGCTCCGGCCGGGATTCGAACCCGAGTCTTCGGCTCGAAAGGCCGAAATGATTGGCCGGACTACACCACCGGAGCATACAAATACAAATAAAGTTTTTAGTTAACATGGGCCCAATGGGCTTCGAACCCATGACCTTCCGGTTATGAGCCGGACGCTCTACCTGGCTAAGCTATGGGCCCAAAAGCGCCGTCGACAGGGCTCGAACCTGTGACCAATCGGTTAACAGCCGAACGCTCTACCTACTGAGCTACGACGGCATGAGACACCCATCCAACTTAACCAAATAAAACCCATGTTTAAAAATCAAAAGACTTTAAACAGTAATAATAATTATTGATTACATAGTATATAAAGCTTTTGGTTTTTTGCAACTTTATCGAAAAAATAAAGTAAATGCCTATAATTTAAATTATACAAACTAATATATAAACTTTAAGAAACTTATATACTAACATGGATTCAGACATATTTGACATTATCAAAAAAGCTAATGAAACAACTTTAAAGCATCACGGAAACTTAATTACTCTTGAAAGAGCAATATTCCTATCATGGTGGTGTGATAAAGGAGATTGTGCATTTTGCTATATGTCTACACAAAAAAACAAAATAAAAGACCCTAAAAAAGCTAGAAGAAATGTTTCCAACATTTATGCTGAAGCTGAAATGTGCAAACGTCTTGATTGGAATATAGAATTTTTATCCGGAGGCTACGAGTCATTTTCAACTCAAGAAATAAAGGAAATTGCAACAACAATAAAAGACATTACCGGTGATGGAGTCTGGTTAAATACAGGAATAACAGACGAGCTAAATGAATATGGATCTGAAATAAAAGGAATAACAGGAGCCGTTGAAGTAGCCAATCCAGAAATTCATGAAAAAGTCTGCCCATCCAAGAAATTAGATGACATAAGCAACATGTTAGATGTTGCTGGAGATTTGGGATTTAAAAAAGCCATAACAATAATCTTGGGCTTGGGTGAGACATTGGAGGATGTCAACTACATAATTGATTACATTAAGGATCACAATATTGACAGAGTAATTTTTTATTCACTGAATCCGCACAAAGAAACAATTTATGCAAACTCATCACAACCGGCATCCCTTTATTATGCTCAGGTTGTTGCGCAAGTCAGATTAGCTTTCCCAGATATTGAAATAATCTGCGGAACATGGATCGACAATCTTGCAAATATTGGAATATTAATTTTGAGTGGAGCAAACGGAATTACAAAATTCCCTCTTTTTAAAATGTTTGCAACCAAATATGGTAAAAGAGTTGAAGAGGAAGTTAAATGGGCGGGACGTGAATTAAAAGGAACATTTACCGATAAAGACATGCTAGGCCCACAGAAAAGTGAAGTGTCACCGGAACTTGACAAATTTATCAAAAGATATGTCAAGGAATCATTAAAAAATAAATACTGATTTTTTTTAAAAAACACCACATTATTAATAATATTTATAAATTGAATTAAACAAATATAAAGATAATATATAAAATTACCTATGGAGGAATTATTATTAACGATGTCGATATGATGTGTGGACTTGAAATCCACGTACAACTAGAAACCGATTCAAAATTATTCTGTGATTGTCCTACAAATTATCAGGACGCACCTGCAAACACAAACATCTGTCCTGTTTGTTTAAACCAGCCAGGTGCAAAACCACATCCAACTAACAAACAAGCATTGGAAAATGCTTTAATGATTGCTTTAATGTTAAACTGTGAAATTGATCAAGGTGTTACCTACTTTATGAGAAAACACTATGACTATCCGGATTTACCATCAGGTTACCAAAGAACTTCAGTCCCTATTGGAGTCAACGGTGAATTGAATGGTATTAGAATACATGAAATTCACGTTGAAGAAGACCCTGGACAATACAAACCAAATGAAGGTGTAGTAAACTTTAACCGTTCCGGAATTCCATTAGTTGAAATTGTTACAGAACCGGATATCAAATCCCCTAAAGAAGCAAGAACCTTCTTGAAAGAATTGATTCGTGTTTTACAGTACAGCGGTGCAGCTCGTGGAGAAGGAACCATGAGAGCTGATGTAAACATCTCCATCAATGGTGGAAACAGAGTGGAAATGAAAAACATCAACTCAATCACTAACGCTTACAAAGCTTTAAAATATGAACTTTTCAGACAATCAAATTTAGTTAAAAGAGGAGGAACTGTTGTTCAGGAAACCCGTGCATTTAAAGGCGGATCTACAAAGCCTATGAGATTGAAAGAAGATGCAGATGATTACAGATTCATAACCGATCCAGATTTACCTCCGATGCAAATTTCAAGCGAAAGTATTGAAAAAGTTTTAAAAGTAATGCCTGAAGCTCCTCACAACAAAGTAACAAGATTTATTGAGGAATATGGTCTTGATGATGAAACCGCTAAAGTACTTACTTCAGAAATTGATTTAGCAGTTGCTTACGAAGAAGTTGCAAAAGAAATTGATCCAAAATATGCTGCAAAATGGATGAGAGACGAACTTAAAAGGGTTCTAACATACAATAAATTAGATTATGCAGATTCAGGAATCGCACCTGCAAGCATTATTGAATTATTGAACATGTTACAATCCAAAGAGATTACTGTTAAAGCAGGTCAAAGAATCGTTGAAAAAATGCCTAATAATGATGCTTCACCAAAAGAGATTGCAGAAGAATTAGGATTACTCGGTGTTGTTAAAGACGATGAAGTAAAAGCTGCAGTAAAACAGGCAATTGAAGAAAATCCAAAAGCTGTAGATGACTATTTAGCTGGTCAAAAAGCATCACTTAACTTCTTAGTAGGACAAGTAATGAGATTAACACGTGGAAAAGCCGACCCTGGTGAAACTGTCAAACTTTTAAGAGAAAGTATTGAATAGGTGAAAAAATGGGCGGAAAAAAATCTTTTGTTAAGGATTATATGACACAGAACGTTATCAGTGTTTCTCCGGATACAAAAACCCCCGAGGTCATTAATTTAATGAGAGAAAGTCACCACAACAGTTACCCTGTAGTCAAAGATGACAAGTTAGTTGGAATGGTAACTGCTTTCGATATAATTGCTAAAGAATATTGTGACACTGTTGAAGGGATAATGACCACAAACCTGGTCGTGGCCAATCAGAACTTATCAATTAACGATGCATCACGTGTGATGTTTAGAAGAGGAATCTCAAGGATGCCTGTGGTTGATGAAAATGGGCATTTAGTAGGAATTATCACAAATACTGATATGGTAAGGTCACATATTGAAAGATCAACTCCAAATAAGGTAGAATACTTTAAACAGACAATGGAACAGTTATATGGAATCCATACAACATTAAAACATATGCCTGTTGAAACCAAAAAATTAAGGCCTACGCAAGACAGAGTTTATGCTGATGAACTTGAAGGAAGAGCATATGAACTGGAAAAAGGATTAGCAGAACCTGCCATCGTAGTAAAAACCGGGGACAGATGGATTTTAGTTGATGGACATCACAGAGCGGTGGCTTCTGCACAAAGAGGATATGAAACAGTTGACTCATATGTTATTGATTTGGGCCAAGATATTAAATTAGGAATGGAAAAAACTGCAGACAAGGCAGGAATTAAAACATTTGACGACATCGAAATCATTGATGATGATAAACATCCGTTAATAGCACTTACTGAAAGCATGCAAGATCAAGAATCAAAAGGAGATGAGTAAATGTCCAATGATCAAATCATCCGAGAAGTTTATGAAGTCTTAGAATCCAGAAGGGACAATCCTATTGATTCCTACACTTCAAACATTATGAAAGACAGCGACAAAAAAGCTGAAGACAAAATTCTTGAAAAGATTGCAGAAGAAGCCGGTGAAGTATTATTGGCAGCAAAAAATGATGAAAATCTTGTATATGAATCTGTTGATTTGATTTTTCACACCTTATTAATCTTAGTGTATAAAGGTGTCGAGATTGATGAGATTTTTGAAGAATTTGCTAGAAGAAGAAAATAAGTTAATAATTTGAATTTTACGGTTGAAATTATGTTTGACACATTTGCTGAAAAAAAGTTTTTATTAAAACAACTAGTTAAAAGGGATTTAACCTCAAAATATAAGGATTCAGTGTTGGGAATCGCATGGAGTTTCCTCAATCCATTATTAATCATGCTTGTATTTACAGCAATTTTTTCAATGTTATTCGGCCGTCAAATTGAAAATTATCCGGTTTACTTTTTATCAGGAAGGGTAATTTTTGATTTTTATAAATCTGCAACAAGCGGAGCAATGAAATCCATTAAGGGAAATGCAGCAATTCTCAAAAAGATTTATGTTCCGAAATACATGTTTACCGTAAGTAAAGTATGTTATGAATTTATCAATTTTATGATTACAGTAGTAATATTGTTTGGAGTAATGCTTGTTACAGGAGCATCATTCCATTTAACTGCAATATACGCAATAATTCCATTGGCATTATTAATCATACTAATTATGGGTATGGGATTAATTTTGGCAGTTTGCAATACCTATTTCACTGATGTGGGCCACTTATATAACGTAATCACATTAATACTCATGTATGCTTCTGCATTATTTTACCCAATGGAAATTGTACCTGTTACAGTCCAGAAAATATTTACATTAAACCCTATATATTCTGCAATTTCTACTTTTAGGCAATGTGTGGTCTATGGAAATGTGCCTGATTTCTTAACATTAGCATATTTAGGGGTTTTTGCCCTTACAACCTTGGGCATTGGAATTTTATTATTTAAAATATATGATTCAAAATTAGCATTAGAATTATGAAATAGGTTTTATTATGAGTTTAATAGAAAAAATCAAAGGAATTTTCAAAAGGGATGAACCCCAAATAACTGGAGAGAAGAAAAAAGAGATTCTACCTCCAGCTGAATGGAAATATGAAGACATGGTCCTTTTTGCACCTCCTAAAAAAACAACAAAAGATAAGGAAGGTTATTTCTACATTTATGCATTAGATAAAGATAATGAACCTATTAAAAATGAAACAATTGACATAAAAATTGGAAATGAAAACTTTGAAGAAAAAACAGACGAAAACGGTCATGTAAAAATACTTATGAACGATTTCAGACCTAAATTGTATCCAGTAACCATCAAATATCCTAATGGAGAATATTCACAAATTATTACAAGTCGTTTTAAAGTCAGCAGAGACATCCCAACACCAAAGCCTTCAACTGCTAAAAAAGAAAAATCAGATAAAGTTACAAGCATTTACCTTCCAGAAATGAAGATGTACATCAATAATGAAGGTCAATATTATGCCAGATTACGTGATTATGAATTTCAACCGATTGAAGGCGAAGAGCTGAAATTCACAATTGAAGATAAAACCTACACTGCCAAGACAGATTCCAAAGGATTCGCTAAAATAGACATTAAAGACTTGAAGAAAGGAACACATAATGTTTTGGTCGAATATGCAGGCAGCTCAAAATATGATCCTTCCTCAAAAACATCCAAACTAGAAATGTTAGTGAGAACCGTAGACAAGGAAGTTGTCATCGAAGTTAAGAATTTATCCATGGAATTTAAAGTTACCAAAGATAAAATTGATACATTAAAAGAATTTATTATCAGAACAATCAAACGAAACAAAGAGGAACATAAAAAGATAAAAATACTTGATGATATTACATTCAATGTCTATAAAGGAGACAAATTAGGAATCCTCGGATTTAACGGTGCCGGGAAAAGTACCTTATTGAAAATAATGGCAGGAATTTATGAACCTACTTCCGGAAGCATAACCACTCATGGAAAAATAGCTCCCCTATTAGAACTTGGAGCAGGATTTGACAAAAATTACACCGGAAAAAATAACATTTTCTTAAATGGAGCATTCTTAAGTCTTGATGAAAAATTCCTTAAAGAAAAATACGATGAAATAGTTGAATACTCAGAGCTTGGAGACTTCATCAACTACCCGATTAAAAATTACTCCTCCGGAATGAGAACAAAATTAGGATTTTCAATAGCAACCTTGATTAACCCCGACATTCTAATCATTGATGAAATTTTATCTGTCGGAGACATCAAATTTAGACAAAAAAGTGCTGAGAAAATCAATTCCATGATGGAAGAAGGGGTAACAGTATTATTAGTATCACATTCAATCAAACAAATTAGAAAAATCTGCGATACCTGCATATGGCTTGAAAATGGAAAAATCAAAATGCAAGGTGATGCAGATGAAGTCTGCGATGCATATGTAAAAGGTGCTGAAAAAGACATGAAAAAAGCTAAACAAAAGAAATAGGTTTTTAAAATGGATAAAAGATGGATTTATATTATAATTATATTGCTTATAGGAGTTACAGCATTATTTTTTATTGTAGAGTCTTCAACAACACTGGGAAGTGCTGAAACATATGTTCACAAATTTACAACTACAATACCGCCATCATTCAATATCGATGAAAGTGGAAAAGAATATGCCGTGTTAATTAACAGAAATACTGGTGAAATAATTGATATTAGAGATTTAGGTAAAGGAGACCTCATTGAATCTGAAATGTATAATAGAACACTTTTACTGAATGAAAATCCTAATGTAACTTCAATTAAAAAAGTGACATATGACCTGAATGGAACAAAACTTCCAACAATCACATACAACACAACTAAAAATACAATTAATCAAATTTCATATTTCAAAGAATACAATCATACATTTGTTATCACTGCCAAAAACTTCCAAGACCGTGATTATATGGATCATAATTTAGAATATATCCTAAATACACTAAAACCTGATTTAAAACAAAAACAAGATTAATATGAGAAATTTTAAATTTTCAATAATAATAACCGCATATAATGCGGAACTTGGAATTGCAAAGTGTATTAAATCAATTATAAATCAAACTTTAAACTTTAAAGATAATGTAGAAATAATCCTGATTGATGACGGCAGTACAGACAATACCGACAGCACATGCAGATATTTTGCTAAAAAATATCCCAACAACATTACTTATCTATCAAAAAAACATGAAGGGGAAGGCAGCAGCCGAAACCTTGGAATAGACAAAGCAAATGGTAAATACATTTATTTTATTGATGGAGACGATTTTCTATCAAAAAATACATTGAAAAATGTATCAGATTTTTTTAGTGAGCATGAAAATGTCAATATTGTTACAATACCTACCAAATTTTTAGAATCTAGAGAAAATTATCCTGTTTTTGATGAAAAATATAAAACAACAAGAGAAATTAATCTAAGGGATTGTCCGGAATTTATTCAGACGGAATCCAAATCCTGTTTTTTTAAAACATCCCTTTTAAAAGAGATTGAATTTTCAAACCAATTCAAGCTATCAGAAGACATCGCTTTCATAAACAAATTATTAATTTCAAATCCGAACCTAGGCATATGCAGTGAAGGCGCTTATTATAACGTTAAAGGCAAAGACAATAATGCTCTTTTAGATATGATTCCAAATTTAAAAGACTCCGGAAGCAATAACGTTAAATACCATATGAAAAAGCTGATAGATGAGAGTCTGGAAAAATATGATTCAATTCCAGATTTCATTCAAAAAACAATTTTATATTACGCAAATGAAATTATCTTAAACGAGACAATTAACGAGAAATTAACCGAAAGTGAAATAGAAAATCTCAATAAAGAAATGAAAAAGGATTTGAAGTATGTTGATGATGAAAATATTTACAGCCAAGATGACATGGATGTGAAAATAAAAACTTTTTTACTCTATATTAAAAATGATGATTCCTATCCCGAAACAGATCAAATTAAATTAAATCAATACTTAAAATTAGACACAGTTTTCATCGACATATACGAAATTATTGATGATAATTTATACATACTTGCGAATGTAAACTCAATCAGTCCCGATGAAAAAATAGATGTATATGTAAATGATAAAAAAATTGAAAGTGAAAAAGTTGACTTCCCACAGAGGGAAAAATACTACCTGAATAAAAAATATTTAACCAACCACACTTTTGAATTTAACCTGAAACTGGACAACAGTAAAACATATGAACTCAAATTCAAATCAGATACCAATCAGGATTTGCACATTGACTTTTCAAGGCCCTGCAATTTCTCAAAAGTCGTAGGCTATTCAAAAACCGGAAAATATCTAAGCACCCTAAATAATGACAAAATAATAATTGAAAAATATAAAACTTTAAAATGGCTTAAAAAAGAGGCAAAAACCCTATTTGGAATGTTAAAAAATAGAGTTCCAGGATTTGAAACAGCAATACCAATCAGACTAATCTATTTAGCATTGTATCCATTTTTAAGAAATAAGAGAATATGGTTCTATATGGATTTTCCAACAATAGCTGATGACAACGGAATGCACTTGTTCAAATATTCCATAAAACAGGACGATCCAAACATCAAGAAATATTTCATCATCGATAAAAACACCCCTGATTATGAAAAAATGAAAAAAATAGGTCCGGTTATTGGATATCACTCATTGAAACATAGAATTTTAGGATTGTTTGCTGAAAAAATCATCACTTCCCATCCCGACAACAACTACATCTATGCATTCTGGGGCCATTACCCTAACTTTGCAGGCATTTTAAAATCAAGCACAATATTCCTACAGCATGGAATAACCTTGAATAACATTTGCAGTTGGCTAAATAAATACGATAAGAACCTTGATTTCTTATTAACCGCTTCACAAAAGGAATATGATTCATTATTTAAATATTATTATAATTATGATGAAGAAATTATCAAACTTCTGGGATTTCCAAGATTCGACAACCTGAAAGATGAAAAGACAAAAACCATTTTATTGATGCCATCATGGAGAAGATACCTCAATAATGAAAATAAATACACAATAAGCAGTTCCAGCTATTTTAAAACTTACAATTCCCTTATAAATAATGAAAAATTAATTCAAAAGGCAAAAGAATACGGTTACGAAATAATTTTTAGACCCCATCCTCACGTGTACAAGTATATTGGATTATTTGATGAAAATGAAACAATAAAAATAGACCATGAACGTGGCAGTTATCAGGATTTGTTTAAAAAAGGAGCATTAATGATAACCGACTATTCCTCCGTTGCATTTGATTTTGCGTACCTCAAAAAGCCAGTGATATATTACCAATACGGAGAAGATTATCACTTTAACTTAGAGGAAAGTTATTTTGATTATGAAAAGATGGGATTCGGTGAAGTTTGCCACAATGAAGATGAATTAGTTGATTTAATTGAGGACTACATGAAAAATGACTGTGAAATGAAAGAGAAACATATTCAGAATGTTGAAGACTATTTCATATTCACAGATAAAAACAACTGCAGAAGAGTCCACGAAGCGATTAGCAAAATCCCTCCTAGAGATTAAACTCCATATTGTGCATTCCTCTCTCAAAACTAGCTATCTTAACTCTTTTTTTATTGAATTCCTTAAATCCTATTGATTCGTAAAGCCTTTTTGCACCTTTGTTTCTGAAATCAGCATCAAGGGTAACCCTTTTAAAGTTTTTGGATCTTGCATAGTTTATCACATCTAAAACAACCTGCCTTCCAAGTCCCTTGCCCCTTTGAGATTCATCAATAGCTACTTCAGCAAGATACAAATCATCTTTTTCAATGTCACACAATACGAAATGGTCCAGAATATCAACCAAAAATAATTTCCAGGATTTTAAATGAAATTCATGCTTATCATCATGCAGATAGATACTGACATAACCGATTATATGATTATCATCATCCAAAATAACTTTGAAATAATCATTTAATCTTTTTTTAGCCAAATAATTGGAGATGGATTTAACTGCCTGTTCATCTGATTTGAAAAACATGTCAAAAGTCCTATAGTCAACATCATAAACCAGACGGGCGACATGATTAACGTCATGGATTTTTGGATTGAATGTTTCATAAATCACGTTAATCACTATTCACTATTGTTAATGCAAATACTCCTGCTCCAAAACCATTATCAATATTTACAACAGCAATACCTGGCGCACATGACTGAAGCATTGCATCAAGCGCAACTCTACCGCCTTCACCAACACCATATCCCACAGAAGTCGGAACACCAATGACAGGGACATCAACAAGACCTGCAACAACTGAAGGAAGTGCGCCTTCCATGCCTGCACAGACAATAAATGCGCGAACACCCTCTTTTACCATATGTGCAATCTGCGGAAACAACCTGTGGATTCCTGCAACACCGATATCATATGAAGTAATGGCCTCACAACCTCCTTCTTCAACAATGACACGTGCTTCCTCAGCAATGTTAATGTCAGAAGTTCCTGCTGTGATGATTCCTATTTTTGCAGTAGCTTCCTTAGGCTTGATTTCTTTTCTGATAATCAATATTTGAGCCCTTCTGTTATAATCAAAAATAAATGAGTTTTCACCCAAATCATCCAATATTCTTTCATACCTTTCACCAGACAATTTGGTAATGATCAAATCATCATCATTTGTCTCCAAGTATCTTTTTATAATTAATATTAAATCTTCATAATCCTTGCTTGGTGAAAATACCGCTTCAGGAAAACCTGTGCGGTCACTGCGTTTAATATCAAACTTAGCAACATTGTCAAATTCCAAAATGTTTTGGGATTTCAGCAGATTTTCTGCTTCATTAACACTAATATCCCCTTTGACCAATTTCTCCAAAATATCTTTCATAATATAATATAAGATAAAATTTTATATAAAATTTAACTTAAATAATATATCTATGAAAGCTCAAAAGATTTTAACTCAAGGAATAGTTCAGGGTGTGGGATTTAGGCCTTACGTTTATAGGCTTGCATCTGACCTAAATCTTAATGGATATGTAAGAAACCTTGGAAATGTAGTTGAAATCATAATTGAAGGAGAAAACACGGAAAAATTCATAGAAAGATTGCCTAATGAATTACCTCCAATTGCGAAAATTGACTCAATGAGCGTGGAGGATATTGATGAGGAAAATTATTCTGATTTTGAAATAATTGAAAGTGGCGACTCATATTCTGGAATTAGTGTAATTCCACCGGACATCGCCATTTGTGATAAATGCCTGGAAGAAATAAGAAATCCAAATGATAGGCGTTTTAAATATCCGTTTAATGCATGTACCGATTGCGGACCACGATTTACAGTTATTGAAAGTGTCCCCTATGATAGAATAAGGACATCAATGGAAGAATTTCCGCTATGCGACGATTGTCTTGTAGAATATAAGGAACCTTTAAACAGACGTTATCATGGAGAAGCGATTTGTTGTGGCGACTGCGGACCTCAAATGGAAATATATGAAGGTTTGGAAAAAATTGATACTGAAAATCCCATTAAAGTTGGTGCAGACAAACTGAAAGAAGGGAAAATATTGGCCATAAAAGGTATTGGCGGAACACACCTTGTTGTTGACGCATACAATGACAAAGCAATCAAGGAGTTAAGAAAACGTCTGAACCGTCCAAACCAGGCATTCGCAGTAATGGCCAAAGATTTAGAGTCCGTTCAGAATTATGCCAAACTATCCAAAAGGGAAATTGAAACCATAACCTCAAATAAGCGTCCAATTGTTATTTTAAAGAAAAATGATGATTATCCTTTCCCTGAAAGCCTGTCTCCAGGACTTCACAATATCGGAGTTATGCTGCCTTATTCCCCTATGCATTATCTGCTTTTTGACGAGGGAGACATTGACACCCATGTAATGACATCAGCAAATATCCCCGGAGAGCCAATGATGATTAGAAATGAGGACATCATCAATGGAGTCAATGATTACTCTTTAGTTCATAATCGTGAAATTTTAAACAGATGCGATGATTCCGTCATTAGATTTAGGAATAATGAACTGTCTTTCATCAGAAGATCACGGGGATACACACCAGAACCATATAAAATCAATTACGAGGTTAACGGTGCAAATGTCCTTGCATTGGGTCCGGAACTTGATGTGACATTTTCAATTGCAAAAGACAATATCGTATATCCTTCACAGCATATTGGAAATACCAATAAGCCAAAAACCCTTAATTTCTTAAGGCAGGCCATTGAAAATATGCAAAGAATTACAAAAATCAATGAATTTGACATAATCGCATGCGATATGCATCCCCACTTCTTTACAACCAGACTGGCACATGAACTTGCAGAAAAATATGATGCTGAAGTAATGCCTATTCAACATCATCACGCACACTCAATTGCCCTAGCAAACGACCATAGCCTTGAAGAGATGATCGTTATCGCAGCGGACGGAGTCGGATATGGAAGTGACGGAACCAGCTGGGGAGGAGAAATTCTTTATACTGATGTGAACAGTTTTGAAAGACTGGGACATCTTCAAAGTCAATTAATGCCCGGCGGAGACATGGCAACAAAATATCCTGCAAGAATGCTTGCAAGCATCTTAAATGATGAAGACCTGATTAAAAATTATTCAAAATATTTCAAATACGGAGATGTCGAAATCAAAAATATCTTTAAGCAATTGGCATCCGGAATCAATGTAGGCAAAACCACAAGTACCGGAAGGGTTCTTGATTCTATGGCTGTGGCTGTTGAAGTGGCTCATGAGAGAACATACGAAGGAGAATGCTCCATGAAGCTCGAATCATGCGCATATTATTCAACAAATGATTTGGAAATTCCATACATTATTGAAAATGATACATTGAATACAACAGAAATATTAAAAGAAGTCGTCAGATTATATCAGAATGGGGAAAAGAAAGCTGACGTTGCATGTGCTGGGCAGAATGCTGTTGCAAATGGTCTTGCAGAACTTGCAATTAGAGCTGCCGATAAAAAGGGAATTCAGGATATTGGTGCAACAGGCGGTGTATTTTACAATGAAGCCATTACAAATGCCGTTAAAAATCATGTTGAAAAAGAAGGTTATAATTTCATACAGCATATAAATACTTGTGCTGGCGATGGGTCCGTTTCACTCGGACAGGCTATTATATCAAAAAAAATTTAAAAATGGTTTAAAAAATTAAACCATTAAATTAATGACCACGTAATATTAGCTTATCTACTTTTTAAAGTTCTCTCGAGAATATACTCAGCTCTTTCCTTAAGATTACCGTATAATCTTATTTGATTTTTTAACTCATCTATGGCTTCAAGCTGACCTGCGTCTATTCTTTTTTCAATATCCAAAAGTTTAGACCATTCGTCACCTGAAGGAAGCTGAAGAGTATTTAACATATCCTCTGAAAGGTTAACATCAAATGTATTTTTATTAATTGTAATATGAATATTAACCTCATGCTGCAAATCATAATATTTGCGCGGTCGACCTCTCAAGATTTTCTTGTAAGAAGAGTTCAAAATACCGATATCTTCCATAGCACGCAAGTGTTCTATGATAGCTTTCTGACCAATATCCAACTCATTGGATATTTCACTTACAAACATCGGTTCTTCTCTCAATAGATTTATAATATCTCTTCTAGTTTTACAACCCATTACGTCAAGTATATCTTCTTTATCAATATCTCCTAATTGGTCGTTATAGTTTCCTCTAATTTCAATGTGGCCATTAGAAGAATTGACATTATTATTCTTTTTAATGTCATCTGTATTTCTCATGATTATACATTATGTTGAAACTTTATATAAAATTAATTGTTTTTGTTACAATATGTAAGAAAACTTTATTTTCGATTAAATTAGTTTAAATCTAATAAAAACAATTAAAAAACAAATAATGTGAAATAATAAAATATAAAATTTAGTATAAGAATAAAAAAATATCATGATTAATTTAAATAAAAAATAAAGAGCAAATAAAAGTTTTTTATAAATTTTTTCTAACTTTAATTTAGCGAAAACTTTATATAACTTTTTGTTACTATAATAATGTAAGAGAAAGATAACTTTTTGTTACTTTAATATTTGGTTTAGAAAAACTTGATGTAATAACTCAGAATGATGAACCATTTTCCTATATGTCCATAAATTCCCAAAAACCAATATTAAAGAACTTAAAGATGCGATTCTCTTCAGAGAGTTATTACAAAGTTTTTCAAAAATAACCTAAAAAGGTGTACACATGACTGACGAAAATAAAAGTGAAACTGAAGTTGAAACTAAAGATCTTCAACAACAATACGATGAACTTCTTGAAGAAGTCAATCTAAAAAATGAAGAAATTGAAAAACTCAAAGAAGATCTTGAAAAGCAAGAAAGTGAAACTCAAGAATATATTTCACTAGCACAAAGACTTCAAGCAGATTTTGAAAATTTCAAAAAAATCACAGACAAACAAAACAAAGACATCATAAAATTTGCTAATGAAAACATAATTAAAGAGTTTTTAGATTGCTATGAAGACTTTGGTAGAGCTTTGAATGTTGAAAATGATGAAAATTTAAGAGAAGGTATAGAACTTACCTATAACAAATTCAAAGATATTTTAACAAAAGAAGGTGTTGAAGAAATCCCCGCTAAAGGCGAAAAATTTGACTTGAACAAACATGAAGCATTAATGGTTCAAGCATCTGATGATGTTGAAAACGGATATGTTATAGAGGAACTAATGAAAGGATACATGTACAAGGACAAAGTTCTAAAATACTCTAAAGTCATTGTTTGTAAAAAATAAAATTACGTTTATTTAATTATATATAATAAAAAAAATTGGTGATAATTATGTCTGATACTAAAAAAGAAAAAATTATTGGAATTGATTTAGGTACAAGTAACTCAGCAGCATCTGTACTTGTAGGAGGTAAACCAACCACAATCCCTTCCGCAGAAGGAGCAAGTCAATATGGTAAATCCTTCCCAAGTTATGTTGCATTTACTGAAGATGGTCAAATGTTAGTTGGAGAACCTGCAAGAAGACAAGCAGTTACTAACCCTGAAAATACAATTAGTGCAATCAAAAGAAGCATGGGTACAGATCACAAAGTAACTGTAAACGGAAAACAATATTCTCCACAAGAAATTTCCGCATTCATCTTACAAAAAATTAAAAAAGATGCAGAAACTTTCTTAGGCGAACCTATCGAAAAAGCTGTAATTACCGTACCTGCTTACTTTGATGATAACCAAAGGACTGCAACTAAAGATGCAGGAACCATTGCTGGACTTGATGTAGTAAGACTTGTAAACGAACCAACTGCAGCAAGCCTTGCATACGGACTTGACAAAGCTGAAGAAGAAGACATGAACATTATGGTTTACGATTTAGGTGGAGGTACCTTAGACGTAACTATTATGGAATTCGGTGGAGGAGTATTTGAAGTAAGATCAACCAGTGGGGACACCCAACTTGGTGGTACCGATATGGATAACGTATTAATCAAATACTTAGCTGATGAATTCAAAGCACAAGAAGGCATCGATTTAATGGATAATGACCAAGCAGTACAAAGATTAAGAGAAGCTGCTGAAAAAGCAAAAATCGAATTATCCACTACCACAACTACCGAAGTTAACTTACCATTTATTGCAATGGGAACTGATGGAACTCCTAAAAACTTAATCATTTCCCTTACTAGAGCAAAATTAGAAGAATTAGTTGACCACATTGTTGAAAAATCAGGTAAACCAATGCAACAAGCATTAGATGATGCTAAAATGAGCAAATCTGAAATTGATAAAATTATTTTAGTTGGTGGACCTACCAGAATGCCAATCGTACAAAAATTCGTTGAAAAATTCATAGGTAAACCAGTAGAACGTGGTATTGACCCAATGGAATGTGTATCCATGGGTGCAGCTATTCAAGGAGGAGTATTAGCTGGTGAAATTAAAGACATCGTTCTTTTAGACGTAACTCCATTATCCTTAGGTATTGAAACCTTAGGCGGAGTATCAACCACTTTAATTGAAAGAAACACTACTATTCCTACCAAGAAAAGCCAAGTATTCTCCACTGCTGCAGATAACCAACCATCTGTAGACATCAATGTATTGCAAGGGGAAAGAAAAATGGCTGCAGACAACACCTCACTTGGACGTTTCCAACTTGTAGGAATCCCACCTGCACCAAGAGGAGTACCACAAATCGAAGTAACTTTCGATATTGACGCTAACGGTATCATTAACGTAACTGCTAAAGATAAAGGAACAGGTAAAGAACAAGCAATTACCATTACCTCATCCACAAAATTGTCCGATGAAGAAATCGAACAAAAAATCAAAGAAGCAGAAATGAATGCTGAAGCGGATGCAAAAAGACAAGAAGAAATTGAAATCAGAAACAACGCAGACTCATTAATTTACACTTCAGAAAAAACCTTAGATGAACTTAAAGATCAAGTATCTGAAGATGAAAAATCAAAAGTCGAAGGACTTGTAGCTGAATTAAGAGAACTTATAGCTGGCGATGATGTTGCTGCCATTAAAGAAAAGTCTGATGAATTATCCAATGTAATTCAAGAGATTGGTGCTAAAATCTACCAACAAGCACAAGCAGAAGCACAAGCTCAACAACAAGCTGGAGCTGACCCTAATGCAGGTGCTCAAGACAACAACGATGATGACACAATTGACGCAGACTATGAAGTAAAAGACTAGAATTAATAATAAAGTTTTATTATATTGTTGGTAAATATATTAAAATCAGAAATCAGAATCAATCAATAAACTAACAATAGATAAAACTATTATTTTTTCTATCTATTTTTTTTAAAATTATTTTTTTAAGGTGTACAAATGGCAGACAAGCGAGATTATTATGAAGTTCTTGGAGTAGATAAAACTGCGGATGAAAAGACAATCAAAAAAGCTTATCGTAAATTAGCCAGAAAATACCATCCAGACGTTTGTGATGAACCAGATGCTGAAGATAAGTTTAAAGAAGTTAGTGAAGCTTATGCTGTCTTGTCTGATGATGAAAAACGTCAAAGATATGATCAATTTGGTCATGCCGGAATGGATGGATTTACTGCAGAAGACTTCTATCAAAATGTGAACTTTGAAGATATTTTCCAAGGCTTTGATATTGGAAACATATTTGAAATGTTTGGTTTTGGTGGAGCAGGTCGCAACCGTGGAAGAACAGGCCCTCAAAGAGGTTCTGACATCTATACTGAAGTTCCAATTACTTTAGAAGAAGCATTTAACGGATGCGATAAAGAAATCAAAATTACAAGAAGCGAATTATGTCCGACATGTAACGGATCCAAATCCAAACCAGGTTCCAATCCGGAAACCTGTCCAAAATGTGGAGGAACCGGACAGATTAAGGAAGTGAGCAACACATTCCTAGGTCAAATGGTTAATGTAAGACCATGTAGAGAATGTGGAGGAACCGGTAAAATCATTACAGAACCATGTGAAGACTGTAACGGTAAAGGAAGTAAAAGAAAATCTAAAACCATTAAAATTGAAATTCCTGAAGGTGTTGATGAAGGTAACCACCTAAGGGTTTCCGGTGAAGGAAACTGCGGTGAAGCACCTGGACTTGAAGGAGATTTAATTGTCACAGTCCACATAAAAAGGAATAAACAGTTCGTTCGTGAAGGAGATCACATATACCTAGAGCAACAAATTAGTTTCCCACAGGCTGCACTCGGTGATTCAATCAGCATTCCTACAATCGAAGGAAAAGAAGTTGAATTTAAAATACCTGCAGGAACACAAAGCGGAACCGTATTCAAATTAAGAGGACAAGGTATGAACTCTGTTAGACATAACGGTAGAGGAAACATGTATGTTACAACAACCGTAGTTGTTCCTAAAAAATTAAACTCCAAACAAAAGAAAATACTTAAAGAGTTTGCCGAAGTCAGCGGAGATGAAATTAAACACGTTGAAAAAGGACTCTTCGACAGGGTCAAAGATGCAATGAAATAAATTAGCTTCATGCTAATTTTTCCTTCTTTTTTTTAAATATTAATAATTAACCAAAATCACCATCGAAATTAAATGTCATTAAAATAAAAATACGGTTAATTAAATTACAATTTAACAAAAATTTTTCAAAATATTTAAATCTATTTTTAATTAAAATTAGTGTAGATTTTGAAAACAGATTATAAAAACTGACACATCTACATGAAACAGATGAAATTATTGAAAAAATAAAAAAAAGTTAGAAGAGATAAATAATCCCCTCTATTTAATAGTTAAAGTTACTTTTTTAGATGAAGCTGCGTAGGTTTTATCACCTGCAAATTTGATTTGAGCAGAGAATTTACCTTTTTTGTTTAAATTAGTAATCTTAAATGTAGCTTGACCTTTAGCGTTTATTTTTGCAGTGTAGGTTTTACCGTTAACTTTAAGAATTACTTTTAAACCAGATTTAAGGTAAGTTTTACCATCCACAGAAGATCCTTTAATTGTTTTTAAAGTAACTGTGTATTTTTTGGTTTTTACAGATGCTTTGTATGATTTTGCGCTTGCTGTGATGGAAGTTGTTTTCTTAATCACATTTAAGCTTGCAACAGCAAATGTAGCGTTGTGTGTTTCATCATCCATGAACATTACTGCACAGGTGTAGGTATTTGCATTTTGCAGGTTGATTGGCAAGGATGCAACACCGTTTTCATCAGTGGTTTTGTTGTGGACATAACCGTTAATACCGAAGTAAACAGTAACATTAGCTAAAGGTTTACCGTTAGAATCAGTCAATAATACTTCGAATGGTTTACCACGTTCACCAGCTTTATAATCAACAGCATAACAGGTAAATACTAATCCATTAGTTATATTGAATTGTGTTGCCAATTTAGTGGAAGCAATATCTTTTAATGTTAATGTTGCGTTAGATGCTTCAGTGTAACTGTCTCCACCGTAACTAATTTCTAATTTACCGTTATCGATGTCAGTAATTTTAAAGGTACCGTTTGCATCTGTTTTAACAACACCACTTACTCCATTAATAGTGTATTCAACTTCAACATCTGAAATTGGACTTCCGTCGGCATCTACAAGTGTACCTGTAACATTGCGGCTTCCGTCAACTTCAGTTATAGTAATCATTGTTGCGGTTTTATTGTCTATTTCAGGTGTGTTGTTGTAAACTTCTGAGTTTTCATCATTTCTTACACCTTCATCACCGATGAATCTGACACCGCTTAAGACGTTATCATGTACTGAAGCAGCAGTGCCTTGTACGTCAACAGGATAATCGCCAGTAGACAATATTGAATTGTTAGTAATAGTGGAAGATCCGTTAACCACTTTAATACCGATAGTTTCTACACCAAATGCTTCCCAAACATATTCGTCGCCTACATTAGTACCTAATACGCTAATAAGATTATGATTAACGGTTAATTTTGCACCTCTGTAAGCAATACCTGTAGTGTAGTTACCAGCAAGAAGGATTTCGTTATCTGCAATATTGGATTCGACATCACCTAAGGAGAAACCGAATACGTTGTAAGCGTTACCGGTGATGTTATTTCCAGCGTAATTAGCGCTTACATCTTGACCGTTCATACCGGAGTAAATTGCATAGGCAGATTGAACACCAGTAACATCTAAAACATTGTCTTCTACAACACCAGAAGCAGGACCTTCAATATCAATACCATTAGCATAATAGTTATCAGATTCAACAGTAATGTTGTTAGATTCAATAGTGAAGTTTTCTCCAGTGACTATGAGTCCATAAATGTAGGTGTGGCCTTTAGCATTAATTTCGTTATCAGTAATTAATGCATTATCCGCTTTAATGTCAACAGCATAAATTGTATCGTAAGCACCTACAACATCACCATAGGTTACATCTACCTTGTTGAGTGAGAATACTACATCAGAATCTTCAACAACGATGCCTTCACTAATAGGGAAGGATACGTAATTGCCTGAACCTGCAGGAATTTCAAACCAAGGAACATAGCTGGAAACTAAATCTAAAGTAAAGTTATTTCCTATAATAGTGACCAGAGTAACATTGTTTGCATAAACACCATTGTTAACGCCTGTACCAGTGGTAGCGCCTTGATAATCAATAGTATTTAAATTAACGAATAATGATGAAGCATCAATAGCAAAGATAGCGTAAGCATTTTGATCTTCATTACCAACAACATTGATGAAGTTTTTATATAAGTAAACATCAGTTTTACTGCCTTCTACATGAACGCCTTTTCCAGGAGTTGAAATAGTGTTGTCTTCAATGATTGCAGTACCGTTAATAACTTTAATACCAACAGCTTCAACACCGAAATTCTCCCAGACAGTTTCATTACCTTCTTCAGAAGCGGTTAAAACAATATGGTTGCCAGTAACAGTTAAATTGGAGCCTCTGTAAGCAATACCTGTAGTGTAATTACCATCCAAAGTAATGGAATTGTCTTCAACATTACTTTCAATATCACCTAAGGAGAAACCGAATACATTGTAAGCTTTAGCAGAGATAGTGTTGTTTTGATATAAAGCAGATACATTCTGACCGTTCATACCTGAATAGATAGCATAAGCGGACTGAACACCAGTAACGTCTAAAACATTATCATATACAACACCGGTAGCAGGACCTTCAATATCAATGCCGTTAGCATAATAATTATCGGATTCGGTAGTAATGGTGTTAGCGTTTATGTTGAAGTTTTCACCTGAAAGAATAATTCCGTAAATGTAAGTGTGACCTTTAGCATTAATCTTATTGTTTTCAATTAATGCATAATCTGAATTCTTAAAGTCAACAGTGTAAATAGTATCATAACTACCTACAACATCACCATAAGTAACAGTCACATTATTGTCTTTAAATTGAACAGCTTCACTGGAATCAACTACAATACCTTCAGATACCGGGAAAGAAACATACTTATCTGAACCAGCAGGAACTTCAATCCAAGGCACATAACTGGAAACCAAATCTAAAGTGAAAGTGTTACCAGTGATTCTAGCGTCAGTAGTATTCAAAATATAAACAGCATTATTAATGCCTGCACCTGTAGTAGCACCCTGATAGTCAACAGTGTTATTGTTAACAATCAAACCTGCTAATTCATCTGCGTAAATAGCAAAAGCATCCTTATCAGCATTAGCAACGACATTGATAAAGTTATTTTCTAAAACAGCATTGGTTTGGTTACCGCTTAATAAAACACCTTTACCAGAGGTTGCAATAGTGTTGTTTGCAATTGTAGCATTACCGGTAATTACAAGAATACCTCTAGTTTCAACACCGAATCCTTCCTGAAGAGATTCATTACCTTCTTCAGAAGAAATTAAAACAAATCTGTTTCCAGTGACATCTAAAACACCAGTTCTAGCAGCAAGACCGGTAGTGTAATTACCTTCAAGATCAATGTAATTATCTTTAACATTGGATTCAACATCACCTAAGGAGAAACCGAATATGTTATAAGCTTTACCAGTGATGTTATTTCCAGTGTAGTTAGCGCTAACATTTTGACCGTTCATACCAGAATAGATTGCATATGCACTTGTTTCAGCATTAACATCAATATTATTGTTTTCAACTACACCAGTAGCAGGACCTTCAATATCAATACCGTTAGCATAATCTACCCCAGTAGAGGTAATGTTATTACCACTGATTGTGAAATCATCACCAGATACAATAATGCCATAAATGTAATTGTTACCATCAGATATAATCTCATTATTGGTTATTAAAACATCATTGGATTCTGATACATCAACAGTATAAATGGTATCATAAGCACCTACAACATCACCATAAGTAACATTTATTAAGTTGCCATCTAAAGTAGCACCATCTGAATTTTTAATTACAACTGCTTCACTCATAGGATTGCTTACCCAAATTCCAGAACCTGCAGGCTCTTCAGCCCATCCGACAGCAGCGGAAACAAGATTTGCATGTATCTTATTGTTAAAAATTATTGCATTTTTTGAATTGGTTAAACGGATAGCGTTATTAATATAATAACCGTTGGTTTTACCAGTATATGCAATATATGAATTCATTAACATGAAATCATCGGAATACATTACTTGAATTGGAATTACATCTGCACCCATTTGGTCATCTGTAAATACAATATTCACATTGTCAATTACAACATCAGAAGTATGATTTTCTTCATCTCCAGCAACGAAAATGGAATTAGCACCACTATCTTGAACAATTGTGAAATTATTCAAAGTAACATCACTGGAATAAATATGAAAGTTTGGATTGTTGAAAATACCGCCTGTCAAGGTAATGGCACGTTCAACAGTTAAATTCAAATTATTAAAAGTTCCGTCAAATATAATCTTATCTGCAGTAACATTTTCATACAATCCACCGGATTCATCTATATACTGATCAACATTTTCCGGAGTAACTACAGCAGAGGAACTTTCATTTGCACTTACTTTCTGAACGTCTTGTTCAACAGCAAGCGGTTCATCGATAGCTATTTCATCATCGACTGCTATGACATCAGTAGCATTATCTGCAGCGAATGCTGCCCCCACAGATAATACTAGGCATAACATGATTAATGAAACAAATAAAGTTTTTGACCTAATTATTTCACCTCATTAATATATTAATTTAAGAAATAGTCTAATAAAATTGAAAAATAATTGACTATTGTTTAATAATTTAATTTTGAGAATATTTAAATTTAATTAAATAAAAGTTGAAAAAAAAGTAAAATAAAGGTTAAAAACCCTTATTTTTTAATTGTTAAAGTAGTTTTTACTGTACATCCACCATAACTAGAAGATATTGGATACTTGCCCACTTTAAAATTTTTAAGTGTTATAGTAGCTATACCTTTATTATTAGTTTTTGCAGTGTATTTTTTATTTTTAACCTTAAATGTAACTTTCTTGTTCTTTAAGATTTTACCTTTATTGTTTACAACTTTAACTGTGTATTTAATGGTTTTTGCTTTCTTTTTAGAAAGGCTTTTGGCAATCACTGTAGGCTTGAAGGTGATCTTGTTGGATACCTTATGAAGACCGCATGTGGCAGTGATTGTATATGAACCTGCAGCAAGTTTCACCTTATAAGATGCATAACCGTTTTTATCAGTTTTGACCTTTTTGGTTTTGCCGTTTATTTTGAATGTTACTGTTTTTCCAGCAGCCGCTTTTTTCTTCGCATCCAAAATTTTGACTTTATATGTTACTGTATTTCCATAGTATACAGAGTAAGCCTTGTTTCCGGTAATAGATAATTTTTCAACCACAGTTAAAATGGAAGTTGTGTTAGCGTCATTGTAATTTTCAGCACCGGCAACCTTTGAAACAATATCATAATCCACAAGTTCATAATCCTTAGGAACATCATACTTAAATGTTGCAACACCTTTACTGTCAGTGAAAGCATTTCCTAAAGGAGTAAGCCTACCTACAGAATTAACCCTGTTGAATATAACATTTGCTTTAGCTACAGGATTTCCAAATTCATCCAAAACAGTAGCAACAAAGTTTCCGGTTCCACCCTGTTCCATTGAAACCTTTTTCACAGTGATAACAAGGTTTCCATTAATCACTGAAAATTCCAACTCGGAAGTTATGGTTCTATAATTCTCTTTTGAAACTTTTGCTGTGAAGATGTACTGTGCAGGAGTGTATGATTTGTCAAACTGATACTTAGCAGTGGCGATTCCATCTGAAACAGTTGATTGGGCAAATAATTTTCCATCACCATCATAGAATTTTACAATAGCACCGTCCATTCTTTTATCCAGTGTTACTGCAAACTCACCAACACCACGATAAACAACATCAGGAGCGCTTACAGATAATACTTCAGCCACATTTACATAGTTGTCTATAATATCATTATTTTTAGTGTTGCTTATTGCATTAGCCCCAGTACCTTTTTCACATTTAAGATAGTTGTCAGAAATTACATTGGAGGTTGCAACATCGTCAACCAAAATGGAATATCCTTTAGTTGAAGTGATGTTGTTACTGCTGATTTTATTATTGGTTGAAATAGCCATGAGATAAATACCCGCATTACCTATTCCAAGAGAGTCCAATACTTTAAAGGTTAAATTTTCACCGTTACCTCTGGCTTTGATTGAATTATCGTTAATTTCATTGTTTTTACCGTTTGAAATGAAAATGCCATAAACCTGCTTACCTTCACCAACAACAGTATTTTTATTAATGACATTATCAGAGGATGAAATTAAATCAATTCCATAGACTGCATCAGAATTCAAGTTTAAATTATTGTTTTCAATAGTTGATCTTTGAGACATTTCCAAAGTAATACCATAGCTTACAGGTGAGAGTAATTCAATAGTATTGCCTTTTAAAATAGTGTCTTCAGATGAACTTCCGACAATCAATCCAGTTGTGAAATATGGACCTTCAAGAATAATTTTATTTCCTTCAAAGGTATTGTTGGAAGCGCCTTGACCTGCAGGAGCAGTGTGGCCGGTATTATATCCTAAAACACCCATACCATAAATGTAATTATCATTAGCCTTAATGTAGATAGTGTTATCTGAAAATATATTATTGTGAGTGTTGAAGTATGAGTCAATACCAACCAAGGAGTTTGTAGAGTTGTCTTCACCGGTTGTTGCGTGTACTGAATCTAATTTAGATGTAACATTTACGTCATTTCCAGAAATTTTATTGTTTGATGAGTATAATAATAAAATTCCGTAAGTTTGATAAATTTCTGAAATGACATGTGCTTTACCCATACTGTATTCAGCACCATCAATACAAAGCTCGTTGCCGTCAATGCAATACGTCTTACCATCAATAGTCAATTCCTGACCGTCAATACAATAAGAATGACCATCAATACTCAACTCATCACCATCAATACAATAAGAATGACCATCAATAGTAAGTTCATTTCCATCAATACAATAGGATTTACCGTCGATTATTAGCTCATTACCATCAATGCAATATTGTTTTCCATCAATAGTCAATTCCTGACCGTCAATACAATAAGAATGACCATCAATACTCAACTCATTGCCATCAATACAATAAACCCTTCCATCAATAGTAAGTTCATTTCCATCAATACAATAGGATTTGCCGTCGATTATTAGCTCATTACCATCAATGCAATATTGTTTTCCATCAACAGTTATTTCATTACCGTCAATGCATTTTTCCGGTGCAAATGAGTATACTTCACTTGTTCCAATTGTTTTAATAGTATTGTTTGCAAAAGTGCATCCTTCAGAAGCGTATGAAAGTAAAGTAAATGTTAAAAAGTCCCCTTCAGAAGTTAATTCATTGTTAATTACTTCAACCTCTGTTGATTCTAAAACATAAACTGCATAAGCGGCCTTAGGGTCACTGACAGTGATTTTATTGTTAGTGATTCTAACACCATTAGCCTGGTTTGTGAAAATACCCCATGCATTTACCCTATTTGCTTCCCTGTTGATGATAGTTAAATTTTCAATTAATACTCCACCAGATGTTACTTTAAATGTGGAATTGTAAAATACAGGATTATCACCAGTTATCTTAACGCGTTTATTAATATATATTACCTCATTATCGAATGTTCCCTCAAATACTAATATATCGCCATCATGTACATTATATGTTAAATCACCATTAGCATTAATGTATTCCCTAATATTGTCCGGTGTGATAATACTTGTATTTCCCTTAAAAATGTATACAGGTTTGGATGTATCTATAACACCTTCAGGACTCATAATAATCTTTCCATAAACATTATTGGATTCATGGTCTATATTAGAAGATGATTCCACAACACTGCTAGCATCAATAGCAACTTTATTTCCAGTTTTGATAGTGTTTCCGATAACAGTAACATTTGAAGGCATTTTTCTATTGTTTTCTTTTTCTATTAAAATACCCACACCGGATTCAGAAGTAATATTATTATTTTCAACTATAAGGCCGAAATAATTACCTTGTTGATAAATACCTGAACCAGATACAGTGCATACAGTGTTATTTCGAATTATGATGTTTGAACCCTCAGCATTTATACCTTTACCAACTTTAGTAATATTAACCAAATTGTTTTCAACAACTGACTTGTCAAGAGCAGAGATTCCTCCACCAGTGGAAATGATTTTACCAGTAATTATATTATTTGTTATTGTTGAGAAAATAGCTCCTACAATACCATATTCCCCACCGGTTTCAACACCCGGATGAGTAAAATCAGAACCGGCAACGCTAATTATATTACCATCAATAATATTTCCTGCACCAGAAGTGGAAATACCTCTGTAACCTCTAAGGACAGTATTGGATTTGACTGTATTATTGTTACCCATTATCTGAATACTGTAACTCCATGAAGTAGCTAAAACATTACATTCAACAGTATTATTATAAATCATATTAAAATTAGAGATACCACCATAATTTTTAATGACCTTATCTTCACTTTCTCCAGCATAACTTGACAAGTATATTCCATTAGCGTCATCCACTTCAACATGATTATTTGCAATGTAATTATAATGGGAACCACTGACAATCAAACCAGGAGTAGATCTTGTACCATGACCATATGTAATACCATATGCTGTTAAATCATTTCCAATTACATTATTATGATTTGCACCATTAATAACTGAAATTGGATATGAACCTGCACCCTTATTATTTATTACACAACCAGTAATTGTACAATAACTAGCAGAATCCAAAACAACACCCGCTTTTCCATTATTGGTGTTGGCAATTTTTAAATCGGAAACGTTACTGTTAGAAGCTCCATTTTTTAAAATAATCATTGAGTTTTTCAAATTATTTGAAGAAGAACCAACAATATTTACCGGAATGTTGATAATTAAATTCTTATTTGAAATAGTGCCGTCTAAAATTATTCTATCTCCAGACTTTACATCAGAAGAAGTCAACTCTCCATTGGCAGTATTAAAATACTGTTTGTAGTTAACATCATTAATTGTAAATGAAGATGAAGAAAGTTCCGCATCAGTTTCTTCGACAGCCACAACATCATCAAGACTATCCGAAGCATAACTGGCATCTTCATCAACAGATACTTCTAATGTATCTTGAATAGCTTCACTGCTTTCCAATTCCGTAATGTTTCCGTCATCCACCGCACTTACAGCAGATATGGAAACGAATAAAAGCAATAAAACTAATAAAATATTAATTTTTTTAACCATTATTATACCTCATCATTTTTAATTTAACAAATTATTAAAAATTTTTAATAAACTAAACTTTAAAAATTTTCTATTATATTATTAGATATGATAAAATATAATATTTAAAAATAACTAAAAAAAATAAAAAAAAGTTGATGATTAATTAATAATCATCATAATCATCTTCATCATTACGCCAGTATCCTGCTAAGAATATTACAATTAATGCAATTACAGCAACGATAACAAATATTGGCATGCTGGATTCTGTTGCACTAACAGATTTTGCAGTTGATTTTTCAGAAATCTCATAAGCTTTACTGCTTCCTGCACTTGAAGATGCATCTTGAGAACTTTGAGAATCTGAAGCAGTTTTCGCAGTTCCAGGTTGTGAACCGTCATTACCTGCAGCAGTACTTCCTCCAGAACTTGATTGTTCTGATTGTTGCTGGGAAGTATCATTAGTTAATACATTTGCATTATTGTTTCCGTTGTTTTGATTACCAGATTGGCCTTGACTTTCACCGGATTGGTCCATTTGGTATAACGGATCAGTGTTTGTAGCTTGAGCAAGGATTTCTGCGAATTTCTGCTTTTGTGCAGGAGTTAAGGAACTTAACTGAATGATTTTCGCATTCCATGCAAGGTTTTTACATGTGTGGTGACAACATGCAACACCATAATCAATAACACTTTGCATATATGCATCGACTAATTTCTGAACAGTTGCTGCGTCTCCATCCCAAAGACCTTGGTCAGCCATATATATTTGCCAACCTGCCATGGATTGTGCCGCAGGAGCTAAAGTAGCATCCTTAGCACCGGCAAGTGCTTCCAGATTACGTTGAGCCAATTGATCTCCTAACTGTTTGTTGAGTTGACCATTACTTAATACAAGAACCATATACATGTTTTGCATGTTTGATGCAAGAGTATTCATTCCTCCAGGGGTTTTGGACAATACATCATAATATTTAGGATTTAACAGTTTGCTACGAATTTCAAATTCCATTTCCTGTTCATATGTCCTTGAAATGTAATTGTTTTTATTCCTGATATCAAAGAATGCAGTATCAGGTCTTTCAATTCCATCCTGTTCTTTCAATACAATTGCTGCATTGTATAAACCACCAAACCAGTCCGGATAATCATCTGAATCGAATAATCTCCAGGAACTGTCGAAGTTTTGAGTAATCACATCAACTTTTTTAAGCAGATATTTATAGTTCTCTTTTTCGTTTTTAACAACAATATGTCCTTTCTCATCCAATGTCCAGGAATAGGATACCTTGCTTAAATATATATCTGTTGCATATTTATTTACAGTTGAAATATTCCAGTCTGCAGTATTTGGCAAGAGATTTGACATACCGGTTCCTTCTAATACATTACCTGGAAGACCAAATAATCTATCCAAAGTAGGATTTTCAGCATAATGTTTTTTAACATAGTTGTTGGTTTCATCCTCGCCGGTAGCATTTGCCGCCATATTTACAGCAGTCAGCATCCAAGTTATCCAATCTTTGTTGTTTGTAACCATACTTGCAAATACATCTATTCTAGGCCTATTTACAACAGAACCGTCATTCAAAGTTATGTTTAAATCACTTAATGGAATTTGTTCTACACCGAGCACTTTTCCATTGTCCGCCCAAACCGGTTTACAACCTAAAAGATATAGGAATTCCGCAACTCCGATACCTTCAGTCCTGGATATCTCTGTACCCCATAAGATTAATGATGTTAACTCTGGCCATTTACCATGTTGTTCATAGTAATTAGCTAAAAGCATGTCAACAATTTTGACAGCAGATTCAAATGCTGCATGAGATGGCATTCTTGTAGGGTCAGAAGCGTAACCGTCGTATCCTGTAGGTATTGAATCACCATATGATGGATCAGCAAATAAACCGGATTTTACATAACGTCCAGATAATGCAAGCATGATTGCATTCCATTCGTTGTTGTTTTGAATATTGGCTATGATGTCTTCGCAGTACAATGTTGAATTGTACAATGCGGTTCCTTCCTTAATTCCAAATTTCTTATTAAGGTCTTTGGCAGAACTTCCGTTGACCAATGAATTTGAATATGCCATCAGGAATGCCTTTATAGCTTTTACATGATCAGCATACTTGAAGTCCTTTAGCATATCCTTGTAGAAGCTTAGTCCTTTCAATTTAGGATACATGAACTCAACCAATTGGTCATAGATTTTTGTTTGGGAAGTTACAATTGTAACGACCTCTTCAGCCAATTCATAACCAGTCAGTATTTTACCTAAAGTATGAAGACCGTAAGTGTTGAAGTCATCCTCCATATCATCCAGATAGTGATGCAAATCATCTATATAATTTTGGAATGTTTCGTTTTTGGATGAGAAGTTTCTGAAACCTAATTCAGGAGCCAATTTTATAATCATTTCCCTATATTCATCTGCATTAGCAGTAACGTTAAGACTGACTTGTTCCTTATAGTAATTTATGTGATTTTTTAAAGTGGTATAATTACCGTATAACTCAGATGAAACCATAGCAGGAGTCATGTGAGTAATTACCAATGCGGAACTTCTGTCACGAGCAACCATCGCTTCACCAGGGTTAGATACAATATAAGGATATACTGTAGGAATTAATGTTAACTCGAAAGTCCAATCTCCCGGAAATGCACCGAGGTTTACACCAGGCAACCATTCTAATGTTCCGTGAGTTCCCATACTAACAATAGCATTCATTTTTGCAGTTTTTTGCATCCATTTATAGAATGCAACATATTGTTGGTGCGGAGGAATAACTAAACTGTGATAATCCTGGACTTCTTCCCATCCCCTACTAGGTTGGAAAGTGATAAATACATTACCGAACCAAACACCAGGAATTACAATATACTTGTTCTTATAGACCATTGCAGGACCTAAACCGTCACCCCAATAGCCTGTAAGGTTGTAATATAGGGAATCCCTAATGTCTGAAGTTAAATACTCAAAGTCCTTAAGAGATATCAATTGATGATGTGCCATCAAGTCATCCCAATTTTCTTCAACATATTTTTCAAGCAAACCGGAAGCCCATGATCCCTTATTGTTCATATCAAAAATAATTCTAGTCAAATTATATAATGAAACCAAATGAGTGAATGACCCATTGATTTGGTAATTTTTTTGTGAATTGATAAGGAATTGATAAGTATTGTTGTAATAGTTAGAATACTCGACTGAACCTCCAATGTCATAACCTTGAGCATATAATTGAATAAGTAAATCATAAGCACTAGTAAATACATCTAAGTATGAAGCACCAATTTCTGCTTTACCCGGCGGATAGTTATAAAGCATGATTGCAACTTTTTTATCAGAATTTTTCATGTCATGTAAATCAGCCCACTTGCAGTTTAACTGAACCATCTTGTCTACACCGTCCTGGATTACATGAGAGTTACCGAAATTGTCAACCCAAGACAATGCTACTTGACCGAATACTCCTTCAAAACTAGGATATGTAACCATGAATGTCCATTCAGTCTGTGCACCCAATTCAGATTTGTAACTGTATTCAGATATTTCCACAATACCTTTCAGCACATGTAAGTCAATATCAGTCAAATCAGGTTCTGCAGTACCGTTAGCATAGTCAAGTGACCAGCTGCATAATGAATTTACAGCAGATATACCCACTTTTGATAGGTTGTTAATCTTATTTAATATTGAAGACATTGGCGGTTGAGTTCCTGTTTTAAATACATTGAAAGCAGGCCTGCCGTTAGCTTCATATCCTCTGATTAACGCATCGGACACTTCTTCTCCGCCATAGTATGAAGCGATAGCAATGAATGATTTTGTTGGATGGAATTTAGCGATATAATCACTTTCAAACTTCTTAAACAATGATGTTGGATCCAAAGTTTCAGTTAACCACACAACATAATTTTCAGTCATCCAATTCAAACTACCGTCTGAACTATGAGTATAACCCGGATTTTGATGAATCCACTGATTGATTAGCTTTCCTTCAGGAACGAGTGTGTACAATCCTAAATCAGGATGGTAAAAACCACATTCAGGAGCCATCAGTGGTGCGTTGTCCTCATCAAGTGTAGGATCTGCATATTTTGATGGATTGATTAAGTAACGAACATAATCTAGATAATTTTTCATATTGCTCTGCAGAATATCTGATTCAGCAATGTCTTTTGCTTGGAAATAAGAACCGATATATGTATTTTCAATAGTGTCATACGTATTGTTCGCAGGTGAAGCTCCAACAACGTGCAAACCTGTATTGTTCAAGATTTGCTGTGAGAATACACTGAATGTGTAAGCTACATTATATCTTGCGTTAGCAGGTGATTCTGCCAGGAGCTCTTTTAGGTATTGTCCTGTAAGAACACTGTATGCAGATTCTGAAAACATATCAATATGGATAAATTGAGCATATTCAACCAACCATGACCTGGACTTGTCGAAATCTGTTGTACTGATATAAGCCACCCTTCTGGACATGTTCATCAAAACATCTACCTTTTCATTGTGGGAGTTATAATCCACCAACAGCAGAATGTCGGGAGTGAACATTATGTCCCTAATGGTTACTGTACCGCTATTTTTAGTAAAATCAATGACGTCCAGCTTTTGAGTCTCATAAGTGGAATAGCTGACTTCAAGATAATATTTAGCGGAACCCAAGTTTTTAATTGCAACATTACCTTTAGAATTGGTAGTGTGAGTTGAAATTAACTTATGGTTGGAGTCATATACCTTTACGGTAGCTCCAGCTATGGCGAATCCGTCTTCATCCCATGTTTTGGTTTTTTCATTGTATGAATCCCTTACATCAACAATATTAATTACATTGTTGTTTGCGGATAAAACAGATTCATTGGAAACCTGAAGTGGACCTACATCATTTTGCGACGTTATTTCATTCAAATCATTTGGGGCACTAATTACCTCAGATATGGTTTCATTATCTCCTGCAAAAACACTGTTTACAGAAAACAGAAGCAATATAGAAATCAATAATGCAAATACTATTCGATTATTTAACTTTACCGTATTTTCACCTCCTTTTAGTCTATTAAAATTGAACAATAGTAATAGAGAATTACTATAAGTTTAAATTTGATTTGAAAACATATAAAATTTGCTGAATTTATCTTTAAAATGCAAGAATACCACAACTTCTGCAAGTTGTGGATGAATTGCACTATTGGGTGTACTGTCTTTTTTAATTAATTTTATTGTGTTTTATTTTATTTGCGTTTTTTTGAGGCTATTTTATGTCATGAATTTTTATTCAGTATACTTTTTTGTTATTGGATTATTAAATAATTGCTTTGGGTTTGAAAAATTGCTCTGAGTTCGTTATTCGATTACTTTTCAAATGCTCTCTCTTA
>NZ_CAMJCX010000015.1 GCF_946404245.1 uncultured Methanobrevibacter sp. | reverse complement strand
TAAGGAAGAACAGCACAATTGTAATCGGCAGTGTTAAAAACCAGACCATTACCCATGGATCTGAGAAAAATGGCATGGCAAATATCATGTTACCTACCATGATATGTAAAAACTTACGTGAAACTTCCGGCCTTGTCTTTAAAACCATTTCAGCTACAACAAAAATGATAGCTACATAAACATATACTACAATTAACGCAAGGATGTCTGTGAATATCATCAGCAATACTCTCCGTATTCACAGCCCGCATTTTCAATTTTCACATGGTCAATTAAGGTGCCGTCTTTTTTGTAGAGTTTGATTTCACCCCAACCGTTTCCACCATTCCATAAACGGTTGTGTCTTTTACTTCCGTCAGGAGCTTCATAATTGAATAGCATCATTTCATCACGTTTGCAGTAAAGCACTAATTCCATTTTGGAGTTTTTATTACTTGCATTAATAGTCCAAGTGTGAACTTCTTCACCTTCCTGGAAGTCAAAGTCAATTTTTACAAGGTTCCAGAATCTTGCAAAGTTGTATTCATACATTTTACCTTCGTAATAGAATCCAATCAACAATTTACGTGGAATTTCAATACCGAAAGCCTTTGGTCTTCCACCACCAGCTTCAAATGCGGAATTATTTAATTTTTTACCTGAAATCAAACTGGTTATGTTACATGATGAAATCCATAGCCATGGTGAGGTGAAGTCTCCTCCCCAGTTTTTATCAGCGTAACCGTAGGATTTTTCAGGAATCACTTCATATTCTTCACCATCAAGCCAGATGGTTCCGCTGTATTCAGTTTTAATTCCTTCAGCATGCCAAAACATTTCAAATGAATTCAATTTTCTGAAAAGTGAGTTAGCGCCGTAACCTACATTAAAAGTGATCTGCTTGTCGATGTCCAAATCCCACATCATGTCTCCAGCATCACTCATATATTCAGGGTGATCACGAGCTTCTTCTTCTGATACTCTTGCAAATCCGCTCATGTGAGTTTCAGTTAAGCTACAGTCACCGACTTGAATGTTTAATTCGTCATCAGGACAATCAAAGTACTTCATTGAGTAAAAATTATGGATTTGTTTTGGGTTTTTACCCCATGTACCCGCCTTAATCATACAGTAAGATGGTCTTTTGCCAGCTTTTTGATTTTCAGGTAATTGTCCAAGAGTAGGTTCTTCCTCAGCCAATGCTGGGTTACATACAAAATATTCTATAAAGAAAGGTCTTTCTTCGCCTGTTTTTTTATTATATGCAGTTAATGAATGCCACCACCAATCATAACCTTTTTTCGCAAGTGGTCCTTTGAGCATATAATAATCTCTTTTCAAATCACTTTTATTCATATTAATCCTCCAAAGGTAAGATAATATGATATTTATTAAAAATCGTTTAAATAATTTATTATAAAATTTTAGTAAAAAAATAGTAAAAAAAGAAGATAATTATCTTTTAGAATTCATTTCCTTAATGTCATCACGATAATAGAAACCAATAGTCAATATTATCAGCAATACAATAAATGAAATTCCAGTGACTCTAAAGATATCATCCTCATCGAGTAAAATTTGTTTGACAACAGATTCAGAACCTGCATCTCCGCTGCTTCCTGCAGAAGCGCCCTGTGAAGCTACATCCTGTGTGTCATAGTTTTGTGAAGCATCATTTACCTGATTGGTTCCACTGTTACTCGGATCAGAATTTTGACTATGTGTGCTGTTTCCAGTATTGTCTGAACTTCCCTGATTGGATGACCCTCCATTGCCGGAACCGTCTCCGCTTCCATCCCCATTACCGTTTCCGTTTCCATCATCATAAGGAATGGCAGGATAATCATAACTTGGAGTTAAGCCATTTATTGGCTGGGACGGCTTGGAATCAGAATCATAAGTATTGTCCCTTCTGGAGTTATCCACAATAGCCTTAATCAAATCGCCGTCGTTGGCATCAACGGTGAAAACTCCCGCTCCGCCACTTATGGTAAAACTTACTGTTTTTCCATCATTTGTTGTGTATTTCAATGTCCTGTCCGGAAGCAAACTGGCAATGTTTCCGTTTGAATCTGTGAATGTTGCCTGGAATTTGTTTGCTCCGATTTGAGTTACAGTGAATTTGATGTTATTTGACCTGATTTTAGGACAGATTCCTGCAAAATCAGTATACCAGTTGTCACCCAGCTGCAATCTGGTTCCGGTGTCCTGATAATAAGTGTCCTTGGCTTCAACATCCATGTGGAGATTGCTGTATATTGCATTATAGCTTATCTCCTGATTATTAGGTTTCACATAGTTGTCAAAGAACTTAATACCGTTTTCCCAATTAGCATAAATGACGTTGGACTGAATGCTGTTGCTTCCAATATGGGATATGGATATGCCGTTTCCATGGTTTTCCTCAATGCCGTTTGACTTGACATTGACATTATCACCTGCAGTCCTTATTAAAATTCCATCACCAATATTTTTTGAAATGGTATTTTTGTTGATATACACATTTTTAGGGCCTTCCCTGTAATTGACGCCGTTGACTGTTGTTGTCAATACAATCCCATTTTTATTATTGCTCTTGATAGTGTTGCCGTGAATGTACAACTTGTCTGATTTGGCTATCTCAATGGCGTTAGCGCCATTGCTGTTGATGTTATTGTCAAAGATATATGTTGAGACAGTATCTGCAATAACAATACCTGACTTGGAGTTCTTGTTGATATCATTTTTAGTGATATTGAGATATGTTGTTCCGGTTGCAAGAATACCATTGCCTTTTGTAGTGATGTCATTGTTGATTATCCTTACAAAGTCAGAATCTGTTACAACAACACCGTTGCCGTTTCCCTGAATATTGAAACCATTGACAATATTGTATGAAGCACTTTTACCTTTAATGGTCAGTACAGGGCTTGTTGAACCTGATTTCAATACTGTATTTACATTTGAAAGCAAGGTCAGACGTTTGTTAATAACCAAATTGATATCTGAATAGCTTTTTCCCTTAAATAAAATAACATTCTTGTCTTTTGCATTATCAATAATTTTCTGGATTTCTGAGTTTGACAAACCCTCATCAACCACACGAGTGTTACTCATTGTAATTTGAGTGGTTATGGATGAAGACTTATAATTAGAATTTCCAGCGAATTTTGTCGTAATATTGTAAGATCCGTCATTTAAATTAAGTTGAAGAGAAGCTATACCATTGTCATTTGTAGTCTTGGTATAGGTATTTTTCAAAAGCTTGAATGTTACTTTTGTATTCTTTAAAGCGTTTCCGTTCTCATCAGACAATTTTATCTTGAAATAATCTCCAACAACATCAAAAGTGGTGTTGGATTCAACATCAATTTGAGTCTTTACGCTAGATTCCTTCAGGATTGTCTGATCGGCATTGTCAACTGACAACAGATTGTCATCAGCCCGAAAAACCAAATCTTCACTTGTTGAGTTGTCCATTTCATGAGCCACACTGAAATTTAAGCTAAATAGAACCAACACAAGTAATACAACAATAAAAGCCTTTTTCGTCTTTTCACCTCCCTTAACTATCGATTAGCAAGGAATTATTATTGATAATTTTCCTTAAATATATAATATATGATTTAATACTATATATTATTGTCTTTTTTAAAGTGAAAAAATAATATTTTTTAAAATAAAAACAGTAAAAACAAGATATTCATAAAATAGGATTTTTAAAAAAATAGAAAAATAGTGAATTATAATCTATTCATATTCATCAATGCAGTAAATATCATAACCGCAATCGGGACAGTACTCTTCACCATCCTCAACCAAAGTACCGCATACAGGACACTTTTGCATTTTTTAACACCTCACAGATTAATCAGAATCAAACCTACCATACAAACAAAAAATCCCAGCATTTGAGTCATTGAAACGTTTTCCTTATATAACAGATATCCTACAACCAAAAGAACACATGCAAGACCTATATTTGCAACCACACTGGCTGTGCTTACCGCCCAACCTGCACGATAGACAAAAACATATCCGACCTCAAGGCCCACAATAGCTATTGCCAGAATTATGGAAGTCCAGTTGATCTTGGAAATTTCAAGACCCACATTTGACGGACCGACCATGAAAACGAAAATAACCGCAGAAATTATTGCCGCTACAAAATAAGTAATCATCAATGCTCCAAAGGGATTTACATCACTCGGCATCGATTTCATGCAAATGTTATAGAATGTATTTGCCAGAATAACAATTAAAATTGGCCAAATCAGGTTCCAGTTCAATGTCAATCACCAAAAAAAGAAAAAAGAAAGTGAAGTCAAGCTTCACTATTTTGTACCATATACCCTGTCTCCGGCATCCCCGAGACCCGGGAGAATATACGCATTTTCATTCAGTTCCCTGTCCACTGTTGCGCAGAAGATTTTCACGTCAGGATGGTCTTCTTCAATTGTTTTGATTCCCTTTGGGGCTGCAACAATGCACAATAATTTTATTCGGGTCACTCCATCCTGCTTAAGGCGTGAAATGGTTGCTGATGCACTTCCACCAGTTGCAAGCATAGGGTCAATTACAAGGACTTCTCTCTTGTCAATTCCATCAGGCATCTTATAGTAATATTCAACTGGTTCAAATGTTTCTTCGTCTCTGTAAAGTCCGATGTGACCTATTTTTGCATTTGGAATAACGTTTAAAATTCCGTCAACCATACCCATTCCAGCCCTTAAGATTGGAACGATTGCATATTTGTCTTCATTCAGCATTCCAGTGTCCATCTTTTCCAATGGAGTTTGAATAGTGGTTTCTTCAAGTTTTGCATCCCACATTGCCTCATACATCAGAATAGTGGAGATTTCGGTAACCAATTCCCTGAATTCTTTAGTTCCAGTATTTACATCCCTTAAAATTGCAAGCTTATGTGTTATTAATGGATGGTTCAATACATATTCATTCATGTTTTTCCTCCGGTATACAAAGATTTAAGATTACACCAATGATAGCAGCCAAGGACATTCCTGAAACTGAGATGGACAAGTCACCGTATGCAAGAGATAACGCTGCACCTCCTAATCCTAAAACAAGCATGGTAGCTGCTACAACAACATTTTTAGTATTGTTAAAGTCAACTTGGTTGTGGATTAAAATTTTAAGCCCATTTACACAGATAAATCCATATAACAATACTGAAATACCACCTAAAACAGGTTGAGGAATTGCAGTTAAAAGTGCAGTCAGATGTCCTGAGAATGCAAAGATAATTGCAATAACTGCCGCAAGACCTATTACATAAGTGGATGCTACACGAGTCATTCCGACAACAGATGTGTTTTCACCGTAAGTTGTGTTTGCAGGACCTCCCAGGAACGCTGCAAAGAATGTTGCAAGACCGTCACCGAGCAGTGTCCTTTGAAGACCAGGATCTTCGATTAAATCACGGCCGATGATTTCACTTAAAACCTTGTGGTCCCCGACATGCTCAACCATTGTTACGAGTGCAATCGGAACGATTGTCAGGATTGCTGCAAAGTTCAGATTATAGTTCATGAACGGCAAGTAGAATTTAGGTATCTCAATTACGTTAGCTGTCAATGCTGCTGAAAAATCAACCATACCCAATGCGGCCGCTACAATATAACCTACAACAATACCGATTAAAAACGGAATAACCTGTATGATTCCTTTTCCACGGACTGCAACCAGAGCAGTTACCAAAAATGAAATGAATGCAACAACTAAATTCTGCCATGGAATAACAGCCAAATCCAAACCGATTTCAGAAATAGCTGTTGGAGCAAGGGACAAACCGATTACCATAATCATCGGACCCACTACAACAGGAGGCAGCAATTTATTGATCCATCCAGGGCCAGTCAGACGAATTATAAGTGAAATAATCACATAAACTATACCCACAACCATTAATGCTGTGAATACACTTCCAGTACCCCCAATCGCATAACCCGCAATCATAGGAGCAATGAAAGCAAAAGAACTTCCCAGATATACTGGGCTTCTATTACGGGTACAAATCAAATAGATAATTGTACCTAAACCAGATGAAACTAATGCCACAGGTATTGATAAGATATCCGCACCGGCAGTGGTATTTACAACAATAGGAACCAGAATTGTTGCTCCAAACATTGCACATACATGCTGAATAGCCAGTAAAATCCACCTGAGTGTATTCGGCTTATCCCCTGTGCCTAGTAACATATTACTATTTTCTTCTACCATATTATCACATATTTTCTAAAATTTAGAATATTTTTTTATGACTTTGATTAATTATTTAAAAAATCCGATTGAATATTTCAATAATTAATTTAAAATTATCTAAAATTTGTCAAACATAATTATTAAATTGTTTTAACAAATTCTGATTAATAATATATATCTGAATAAAGTTATAAAATACTTTCCAATTTTAGTTCAATATTTAAAAAGAAAAAAAAGAGAGAAAAAATTCCAAAATCATATCTGAGGAATTCTTTCATTTGTGTTTTGAGCCGTCCAACCTGCACCAAAACTGGAATATGTATTTTTCAACTGAGTTTTAGTGGAAGATTTCAGGTTATATTTTAATTTAACAATCAATCCTGAAGTATCATAGTTGTTAAACATCTTTTTCATGTAATTCACGGTCAGCCAGTTGGTGGGAATGCTGTGACTTCCATGGTCATAATCCCCGGAAGGATTGCCGACAAGAACCTTTTTACCGTCCTTGCTGATATCCAATATGGCAACGTAATGGTTCCATGTGTGGAATACCAAAGCGCATCCGCCTTTCTTAAGCTGGTTTATTGCCTTCGTAAAAGATGCCTTATAGTAATAACTGCACTTGAAGTTTAGCTTTTCCAGACCTGCCTTAAGCAGCTTGCAGCGTGTTCCGTCACTGGCAGTGGTTTTGGCCAACTTTGCCAATTGCTTTTCTGAAACGTAACTTTTCAATACCTGCGTGCACATGCTTGAAGATGTCGGGCCGCATGTGTAGCCGGTATTTTGAACATCCCTGACCTGGGAATAGGTGTATGACTTGCCGCTGAGCGATACTGTTACCGAACCTGGCCAGTAATTATGCCTGTTGGCCTTAACGATTTTTGTGTTGACGGCTCTCTCAATAACGTTCCACTTTTCACGTACAAGGATGTGCTGCAGATTGGATCCGTATTTTGTCTTGAAATACACATATTTCGGCAGTTTATTATATAGATACAGATAATAGCTGTCCCTTCTTATTGTCTCCTGATATTGGGCTTTGAGGAGCGTGTATTTCATGTTTCCATTCGCCATGATATAATTTCCTTTCATCACATCAATGTCCGGGACCCCATTAACCAAAGGAATCTTCTCTTTAAGAGGATCTTTAACATTTCCTTTAATGCAGCTCACTTCTTTACTGTCACTGCAGGAAAATATTGTTGAGCTTCCCGCAAAGCTGGCTGTTATTGTGTAATTATTCGCACCCATATATGGTTTAAATATTACAACGCCCTCGTCATTGGTTGTTTTGGCGAATGTGGCATTTCCAATGCTTATTGTAACAGTTTTTTTGGAAATGGCTGATAAAGTGGAACTTATCAGATAAACCCTCAAATAACCGTTTGTCAGAAGTTTAGTATTGCCAACAATTATCGAGGTGGTGGCCGGAACTATCAGGGAAATTGTTTTGGATACGGAATTATAATAGTTATTTCCAGAATAAGAAATTTTTACTGAATATTTTGCGTTAGGTGTTAATGTTATTTTAACCCCTGCCCTGCCATTGCTATTTGTTGTTGCCTTGTATGTTTTTCCGTCGATTTTAAAGGATACTGTTTTGCCTGTCACGGCATTTCCGAAATTATCCTTCAGGTCAACATAGAGATACTTATTTTTTAAAACTGTTGTGTTGACAGGAGTGATTTTTGAAGACAACTTTAAAACCTTGATGTTAAATGTCTTGCTTACTGGGGAATACCTGTCGTTTCCATCAAATGAAAGGTCCAAAACATAGGAATTAGGTTTTAAGTTCAATTTCAAACTGGCTGCACCGTCATCATCTGTCTTGACGACATGATCCATGCCCTTGTTAAATCGTGCAGTCAGATTTTCACCAGCAATAGGAGCATCGTTTGAATCCTTAAGATAAAATCCAATTGATTTGCCAGTATAAACATCTGAAGCATTTATTGAAATTTTTGGAGTTTCCTTCATTACGTTTGCACTGCCAACTTCATCTGCGGTGACATTATCACTGGCACAGACACTTGCGATGCAAAATGCTGATACAAATATGCAAATAATCAAGAATATTATTTTATTGCCCATACCTCACCTGAATTTAGTAATTGTATGAAAAAAATTTTCCAATGAAACATTCAAAATCCTGAAAAACCCTGAACAAAATCACTGAAAAATACATTATAGGTATAAATTTAAAAATCATTATAAAAAAAGTTTTTCAAAAATAAAAAAAATATAAAATAAGACATTGAAGTCTTATTTTAATGTCGTTAGTGTGGAAATATTATTTCCGGATTGTTTACAATGAGTATTGATGTTATTTTCTAGCTTTTCCAACACGACGAGCAATAACCATTTCTCCAACAGATATTAAGCCTGCAAAGAATTTTTCCAAACCGCCAGTTGACCAAATCGCTTCACCAAATGTTGCATTGACAATGTTTGCCTCATATTCTTCAGCAGTGATTTTCACACCGGTAGTCTTTTTGGATACCAAAGCGGATGCAGCCATAAGCTCTTCCCAGGTTACTCCTTTGAGCTGGTTTTGCATTGCCTTATATAATTTTTCCACTTTAATGTCATAAAGTTCAGACAATAATTCTACGATATCACATGCACGAACCATACCCACAATCTGATTTTCATCATTTACAACAGGCACGGTCACAAATTTATTGTTTGCTGTTAAAATTACAGCTTTTCTTGCAGGATCATTTTCATGAACAGTTGAAACTTCTTCATAACCGCTCATGATTTCTGAAATCTTTTCGTTTCCTTCCCTTAATCCTCGTGTAATGTCAAATGAAGTGACCCATCCAATTAATTGCTTATTATCATTTACAACCGGACAGGTAAAACGTCTAATTTCTTCCATCACTTTTGAAACTTCAACAACACTATCTTCGCTATTCAAATATACAAAGTTTTTATCCATTAATTCTTTTGCTCTCATAAACAACCCTCGTTTTATTCAATATCAACTCTATTTAGTGCTCCTACAGGACAATGACGGGTACATTCAACACAACGAATACACTTATCATCATCAAGAACCACTTCACCATCCACTAACTCTATTGCCCCTGTCGGACAATTCTCTTCACATAAATAACAATTTACACAGGCTTCATGATTCACATCAAGATTTCTGCTGTGAACAATCGGACCGAGATACCTGTCCAATTCTATTGCTTCATCATTATGTGAAATTTCAACACATGCACTGCATCCAATACACATTTTTTCATTAACATAAGGATATAACTTATCTTCTTCCAATTCAATACCCAAATCCAAGTTTAACTTATCGAAAAACTCTTTAAATTCAAGAGTAAATGCGTTTGTTGGACATAATTTTGCACAATCATCCCAATTATTATCTGCTGAATAATTAATTGAAATATCATTCATTCTAACTACTCTGTGAGAACAGCTAACGTTAGATAAACTGTATTCAATACAATCTTCCTCTTCATCATTTTTATAGACAACAGTATTATCTATTAATTTAATTGCAGAAACAGGACAAGTTTGAACACAAATCTCACATTTTACGCACTTATCAGTGATTTTAGCTATCCTGAATATATTAGCTGGTTCGATTGCACTAACTGGACATTCTCCAACACAGGTGTTGCATCTTACACATCTAGGCGCAACAGCTATAATTTCCTCATTTGAATTGAACTCATCCAATTCGAATTGGAAATCATCACCATCATCATCTAAATCAACAGATTTCAATAGAACTTCACGTTCTAAGTTTTTCATCTGTTTTTGAAACGTTACATTCATAATATTACCAACTAACTATTTTATTATATTAAATAAACTTGATTTTAAAAGAAATCCTCCAATTCTTTTAAAGAAGGGAATTTCTCCATCCCAAAGCCTTCAATTGCCTTACTGGCCACCCAATTTGCAATCCTGCATGATTTTTCCAAATTGTATCCTTTAAGATATGAATATAAAAATCCGCTGTTGAAACTGTCTCCCGCACCGGTTGTATCAACAACATCGCATTCATAGGATCCGACTTGGCATTCCTCATTGTTATTGATTGCATAAACGCCTTTTGAACCCTGTTTAACAACTATGGTTTCAATTCCCAAATCAAGGAAACCAACAACCAATTCCTTGATTGGCGCATCATCATTATTGCATAATAATCTTAATTCGGATTCATTGATTAGAAGTATATTTGTTCTCTCAAGTATCGGTTTTAACTCTTCAAATCCCTTTTGAACATATAACATGCCAGGATCAAAGCTTAGAACAGTGTCCCGACTGAGTTTTTCCAATAGTTCTATTTGAGTTTTGAATGAATCGCCGACAAATGAAGTGTAATGCATAATCTTGCATCTCATGATGTTTAAAGGATTTATCTCATCTATTTTAATTTCATCATTAACACCAGGGTCAATGTACAGGCATCTTTCCCCGTCACCGTCAACAAATCCTAAACATTTTCCGGTTGAACCTGACTCTGAATAAATCAGATTATTGGAATATACTCCGTTAATGGCTAAATTGTATTCTATCAAATCGCCGTCTTCATCTTCAGCTATCTTTCCAATGATTGAAGTGTCCACTCCCAGTCTGGCCAATCCGACTATTGTATTTGCTGCGGATCCACCAGGAGTTGAAGTTTCACTTTTTATGAAGCTTTCCTCGTCTGCACCGACAATATTTTCTACAGAAAACAACTTATCGACATTTAATGCGCCGAATCCGATTACTTCTGCATTGAGATCATTATCAAATATTTCCATGTTAAAACCCTACTTCAAGATATCCAATAAATTTATATTTTTATCTCCGAGCTTACCATCAAAATTACCTGCAGAGATTTTAATAACTCCTTCAAATTCCAAAGCGGCATCTATACCTGCCTTGATAGCCTTGTTCATTGATTCCTCATTGATTGCATTAACAACAATTTCAGGAATATAATTAACGCCTTCCGGAACTTTGGACTCATCGCCTAAAGATTCCTTCAAAGAAGGACAGTAAACATGATTTGTGGTCGGTCCTATTTCAGGGAAGTTTGTTTCCGGTTTTGAAGCTGCTGAACAAACGTCAAACGGTGCGGTAGCACCTTCAACACCCATTATTGCATCAATTACTGCATCACCCGCTTCAATTACAGCTTCAGGAGTTTCACATAAATACCAGAAGTTTCCGCCCATGATTCCATCATTGATTTTGAATTTTTCTTCTATCTGGAAGTCAGGAACTGCGATAGGAACATTAATCATTCTTCTTCCATATTCCTCTACAATCCATTCATAACCGTCACCGCAGTGGCCGACAATGTCCATCATTTCAATGTATTCGTCACTTTCACCGTCTGAATAATCAAAGATACGGGTGAACGGCTTGACTAAAACATCCTGACGAAGCCTGTAGGACAGTTCAAATGCAAATTTTTCAACATCATCTCCACCTAACCAGTATTGTACGACAGCACCGAATCTGCCGTCGGGAGTTTGGGATTCATCTAAAAATCCTTCGACACCGCCTTCAACTCTTCCAATTACAGCACTTGGAGTGGATGTTGAGTCGTATGCTGCTCTTTTAACTATTTTTTCATTTGGTCCTGTGATTAAAGCTCTTACATATTTTCCTTCAAAAGCTTCAAAAAATGTATCATCTACTTTATCGTAACTCATTTCAATACCTTCCTTAATTTAGCCTAATCCCCCGATGTCCTCTCCTCGGATATTGGTTCGCATATACTTGCTTTCTTTTAGGATCTCTTCATAATTTTCATCGGAGATTACTTTTATTATAGGATAATTTTCATCACTGAAAACCTCAAAGAATTTTTCATTGATTTGCAAATCTATTTCATATTGATTAAATAACTCTTTTAAGTCTTCAGAATTGTTATATTCTTCAATGAATCTTAAAACTTTACTTTTATCGAATTTTGCATAAATATTAGCTATTACTGCAGTTGTTATTGCACTTGGAGAAACTATTGCAATTTCAGCAACCTTAAGAGGATATTCGTTGCCGTTGAATGATATGCTGATTCCGTCATTTGCCCTTGCAAATTCCAGAGGTTCAACATCGGTAATGCTGTCTCCAATGTAGAGCATGTTATTGACATCTATATTGTCCCTTGCAATTATATCATCAATAGCCAGCTTTTTGCCTTGCCCTCCAACTACCTCTATTTCTTTTATTTTTTCATAAATGCTCATTTCAGCAATCTGTGTGAAGAAAATATCATCAAACAGTTCATAGTCTTCAGGATTTTCCAAAATCATTTCCTTGAACTGACCTACTTTTTTGATTTCATCATCACTTAAACTTAAGCTATCTACATCGACATTAGTGTAAAATGTATTTTCAAATGGAACTTCCATATAATTAGAAACAGCTTCAATATATTGGCCATAGCTGGTACTAACTATGTATGTATTCATAGCATTCTTCAAGTATTTTAACAGCAATTTTGAATCGTTGACTGAATATATATTTTTTCTGGAAAAGTCTACGAAATCCTTATTCTTTAGGTTTTCACATACAAAGAAAGGAAGAATCAGTTTTAATGTATTGCCTGCCTTATAGTTTTCTTTTTTAACTATGTCTGCCAGGTAATCATCATACAAACTGAGTATCTTGAATAATTCATCCCCATTTTCAATAAATTTTGCTGCCAATTCAAAAGCATTGTCATTCAAGGTTAATGGACCTTCACAATCGGTAATAAATGATTTTTCAAACATGATTCACCTGAAATTGACTATTCTGATTGCATCCAATGGACATATTTCCTCACAGGTTCTGCAATAAATACATTTTTCACTGTCAAAATCTATTTTGTCGTCATTTAATGTCAATGCGTCAGCAGGACAATTTTTAACGCAAATTGCACATGCCTGACACTTATCATCTGAAAGTGAGAAATCACCTAATCTTTGATAATGCAGATAGGACCTTGCATAGTACAAGTCAGTGTCCTTACTGTAGAAATAATCGTCATATGCCCCAATTGCATCAAACTGACATTGTTCGACACATTTTCCACAATATACACAATTGTCATTAATGGTTATTGGATTCGGACCGTTCAACTCAATGGCACCAGTAGGACATACATTAAAACAGTCCCCGCATGCCACACATTTCTTATCATAGACTTCAATGTTCCTATCCATCAAATAAGATCCGAACAGCTTGGTGAACTTGGAAATTTCAATGTGGGAATCCAAACTGAGCTTCAGTTCCTTTTCCATCATGTCATTGACTTTGCACTCAATGAAATTTTCAAAGTTCTGGTCGTTGAATTCCAATGCTATGGATTTTCCTACCTTTTCTAAAACCTTATTTAAACTGATTAAATCCAATGATAATCTTTTCATGTCATGGTCTGCAATTTCTGATACGATATCGAATGATTTGATCTCACTGTACATCTTATAAGCTTTCTTACGTGAGGAATACTTGATTGCTGTTGACGGACAGGAATGCATGCACTCTTCACATCTTGCACAGTATCCCGGATTGATATAAGGCAACTTGTTGGTTCTTGCCACATTGATTGCACCCATTGACGGACAGACTCTTGTACAGGTCATACATCCGATACACTTGTCCTGATTGACAACAATTGCCTTACCTCCCTTAACGGTTTTAGGAAGCAATTGACCGTATTTGATTGCATCTGTAGGGCATACCCTGAAACAATATCCGCAACGTACACAGGTGTCCTTGTCAATTTCACTGTGAGGAGGTTGCTTTCCGTCAGAAACTATATGTATAGAACCGTTTTTACAGGCCTGTACACAAGCCCCACAAGCCTTACATAACTTCACATTGATGTTGGGAACATTTTCCTTTATAGGAGGATCCATATGGACATCAAGTGAAATTGCATCAAATGGACAAGAATTACGGCATAATACACATCCAAAACAGGTATTTCTTAATTTAATGAGACCGTCATCTTCATCCATATAAATAGCATCAATCGGACAGGATTGAAGGCATGGCTTGTCGCTGCAGTTCGCACATTTTGTCTGGTCGACCAAATAATCAACATCAACATGCCTTAATGGCCTTGGTGTTTTAGTATAACTGTCAATCATAACACTCACTCCATGAAAATATCCTCATTTAAGTTAGATGCCTTTACAGTAGCATGGATAACTTCACTGTCTTCCATTGAAAATTTGGCAATGAAATATTTGATTACTGAAAACGGACAGGTCTGGTAACAAATGCTGCAACGTAAACATCTACTTTTATCTCTCACAATAGTGTCTTCATTTTCATCAAAGGAAATACATCCTGTAGGACAATCAGGAATACACAGTTGACATTTTTCACATTTGGATTTATCCCAATCAATTATTCTGATTTTAAGCCTATTGACTGCATTGGATATTATCTCCTCTGATATTTCCTCATCAGGAATTATTTTCAATGCATCATCCCAAATTTCGGAAATAGGAACATCATACTGCAGGAGCTCATCTGTCTGTAAAGCCCTCAGGTCATCTTCCTTATTGTTGATGAAATCCTCAAGGTAGTTTACAGCCAGTAAAATCAATTCCTTTTGGTCCTGCAGGTTTTCGACAAATACGCCTTTCATTGCTCCGTTTACAGGACAAACGTCCAAACATTCTCCGCATGAAATGCATTTGAGCTGGTCCACTACAAGTTTTCCATCATCAAGGTTGATTGCATCAACAGGACATTTCTTCATACATTTTTTACATTTAATACACAGATAATCGTCAACAATATACTGTCTTTTTGACGGAATGATGTTGAATTCCGGAAGAATCAGATGATTCAAACCACATTCCAAAGTTTTTGGATCAGTAGGGCACACCTCTGCACAAAAACCGCATCTGATGCATGCTCCAGGATAAATTACCGGATAAGTGAATCCTTCACCGGTTTCATCATCCTTTTCACGGACGATTTTGATTGCATTTGGAGAAGGGCATGAAACTGTACATGCTCCGCAACCGATACAATACTCTTTATTTACCTTAGGAAAATCTCTGAATCTTTCAGGCTTTTCTGCTATTTCAGGTTCTGTGTGAGCATTGGTGAATGCATCTGCCCATGCCTTTCTTGCAAAGTCATAAATATACCACATTAGAGATGCCATTCTATTTCACCTCATAAAAGTCCTTAACAGCAGTTTTACCATGTTCATTTGTTATTGCTACCCTTTCAGCACATGCAACACAAGGGTCGCTGGTAGCATAAGTTGCCACTGCATCAGCAACAGTCGGAACGTCACGAATCATGTATTTCGCACAGGAATCCATATTTGCAATACTTGGAGTTCTAATTGAAATATTTTTGATTAAACTTCCATTAGTTTCAATCATGTAAGTAACTTCACCACGAGGAGCCTCATTTTTACGCATTGCATAACCTGACTTTAAATCAGCAGGAGTACGAACTTCACCATCAGGTATGTTTTCAATAGCTTGTCTGATTAAGCTTATGGACTCAGGTATCTCATCAAATCTTGTAAGAGTCCTTGCGTAATTGTCTCCTTCAGTTCTTCTGATTACCTTAAAATCGAAATAATCATCATAAGTATAATGACCGTTTCTGTAATCTTCCTTAACACCTGAAGCTCTTCCGATCGGACCTACTGCACGGCCTTTAATAGCTTCTTTTTTAGTCATTACACCAATTCCTTTACATCTCAAAGCAAGTGCAGGACCCTCAGCGAACAGTGCTCTTGTTGTTTCAAACTCATCTTCGATTTTTTGAAGGTTTTCGAGTATAGGTTTGAAATGGCGTTCATCAGCATCCATTCTAACACCACCAACAACATTCCAGCCCATATTGACTCTGTTTCCGGTTAGCAATTCAATTGAATCCATTGCATATTCCCTTAACTCCAATACCCGCATGAATAAGGTTTCATGGTCCATTGATTTGAAAAAGGTGGAGTTTCCAAGCAGGTGACTTTGGATTCTATCGAGTTCGTTTGTAATAACTCTTAAAAATTGAGCCCTTACAGGAACTTCCACGCCGGAAATTTGTTCAATGGTTTCCGCAAATGTCTGAGTATGTTCATATGAACAGATACCACATACACGTTCTGAAAGATATATTCCTTTCTGCCAAGTTTGTCCTTCAATTATCTTTTCGATGCCTCTGTGAACATAACCATATTCTATTTCTGCTTTAACAACCCTTTCTCCTTCAGTTTGAAGTTTGAGTCTGATAGGTTCTTTTAAAGCAGGGTGAATTGGACCGATAGGCACTATCATTTCTTTTCCCTCCCACGATCAGCAATAGCTTGCGGACCAACAGCCAAAATGGCCTCTAATATTTCATTAGGCCTTGGCGGGCAACCTGGAATAGCCGCATCAACCGGAATGAAATTGGATGCAGGAGCATAAACATGACCTCCTTCCTGATTAAACACATCCCCTGATTGAGGGCAGTTTCCAACAGCTACTACTATTTTTGGTTCAGGAGCCTTATCATATACTCTTTTTAAATTTGTAACCCATTGCTCGGTGACTGCACCGGTCAACAATAGGACATCAGCTTCACGAGGATTATTGTGAACATAAATACCATACTGCTCTAAATCATATCTTGGAGACAGTAATGCGACACATTCTACGTCACATCCATTACATCCCCCACAATTTACAATGCAGACGTGAATTGAGCTTTTTCTCACAACATCCTTAATAGCATTTAACATTGTACTCCCTCTTTTATTTAATATAAACTTGATCTAAATTCTGCTTCTTTTTTTAATAATTCAAATAATTCTAACTTTCCTTCTTTTAGGGCATCCTCATAGGATTTGCCGTTTTTAATTTCATTAATAACATTCATTTTAAGTTTCTTTCCATCTTCACGAGATATTATCTCCAAGGTGTCAATAAACCAGCACAGGTTCAAATCAGCATTCAGCTTCTGATATAAGCAGATGTCCTGAGCTGATTCGAATGTTGCATGCAAAGCCTCAAGAGAATCCATATCCAATAAGTCAAATAGAACATCCTCTAACTCATCAACAGTACAATCAAAATCCTTGGAAAACGGAACTATAATATCTCTTTGCCAAGCGTAACTTTTTATAATTCTTTTTTGCATTAACCTTAATCTTGCATCATCATCCATTCCAATCACATCATACTGTCCATCTTAATAAGAAATATAACACTATTGCAATAATTAAACCTACAGCGGTCTCTTTTCTGCCGTAACCTGGTCTTTCCCCCATTACAAAACCGCCCATAAGGAAACCTATTGCAGATAATATAACATTGCCTGAATCAAAAGCCAAGCACCATCCCAATATTGAAACGGCTGCAAAAGGCATATTAAACTCTGTGTTTGCAACAAATGGTTCACCATGCTGTTTGTAACTATACACAAGACCTAAAATCAATCCTGCTGCAAATGTAAGTAAATAAATCATATAATCTAACATAATATCCCCTACATTGGTTTATAAAGCAATATAAATGAACAAATTATTGCTATAAATGTTATTATAAAACATAATTTCTCGATACTTTCTATTTTATGTGCAAAGTTGCCTTTAGCCAGCAATACAAAAATTGCAAGGATAATTCCTATAATCACTATCGGAGCAATGAGATATGAATGCAGTGCTGTTGTAAGCAATCCCACAACTATTATTCCAAAAGCAACTAAGGAAGTTAAATATACGATTACATCTTCACTGTTCATGCTACCACTCCTGTAAATATCATCAATACTGTTCCGAAGAAGCATATGGCTCCTATGGTAATTTGAGTCATAACTGAATGATTCGGACTTAATATAGGGGTTGTTGCATTAATGAATCCAGTGACAAATGAAATCACAATCATTCCAATCAGGTATCCTACGGCGTTTAGAGGACCGAAGAATATTGTCAGGAATACCCAAAGCATCACATACCATGCAATTGATTCTGAAAATAGCATGAATCCTCTTAAAAATCCAAAGTGTTCTGTTTCAAATCCTGAAATCAAAGCCTTATCCTTGGTAATTGCAAACGGGGAATACGGTGATTTAGTGATAATCAACATAAAGAACATCAATGCTGCAAGAGGAATTGTGAATACCAAAGGACCATGAGCAGACTGGTAAGCGATTATTTCTCCAATGTTCATTGTACCGGTAATCAAGTAAACAAACACGATTGCCGCAAACAATGGAAGTTCTGTTGCCGCTGAAAGTACAGCCCTCACACAACTTAACTTACCGTATGGAGAACCTGAACTTGATCCTGAGTTATGCTCAACGATTTTGTAAACCGCATAAACACCAAACAGTATAAGCAATGAGTCATGAGCCACAGGACCTGCAATAACACCAACAATCCATACTAAAGCCAATATGAATACGATACCAATATAAAATACTTTTGAAACTGTTTTAGGAATTGCAGTTTCTTTAAAGAAGAATTTTAAAGAGTGTATCAAATGCTGGACAATAGGTGGGCCAGGACGTTTCTGAACACGTGCCATGACTTTTCTGTGCAATCCTAAAAGCAGGCTTCCTGCCAGAAATGCAATAATAACATTAATTAAAATATCTGCCATCAAATTCATAATACCACTCTAATACCCAGTAAATGGTTCTTTCACCCTTTCTTCTGCATCTTCAGGTCTTGGTTTAGCCATTGTTAATAAACCTAAGGACAATACCCATAATGGAATACCAAATATAGCTACAGCATAAACAATCCATGCCTCAAAGTCTATGACGAGACAGGCAAGAATAGCTATTGTTGATAAAGCCAATAATATACTACATATAATTTTTTGATTAACCATGCTCACCACTTACCACAATACCAATAACAATATTTCAACAGCTCTTACAATAATAAACAATGAACTTAAGTGAATAATAACAATGAATGGAGATCCGGCAGTCCTGAACATTTCCGCCTTACTTGCGAAGAACGGTGCCACTCCACTTTCACCTAAGATACCAATTAACATCAATACAGCACCGAAGACCACCATCGGACTTGCAGGCATCTGAGACAATACTGCCAGACTTAATGTTCCGGTAGCCGCAAGAATTATGGATGCTCCACCAAACAACGGCAGGCTGCACATCATAGCGATTAGACCATAATTGAATGCTGAATTCAAAACACTAGTCTGTTTAACAGCTGATACGATACCGATGTTTAAAATACCTACCAAAGCCATGAACAATGTGAAGTTAAACAAATCTCCAGTAATCATTGCGCCTGCAGATGCGAGACCACATATGATTGACAGGAATCTCCTTTGCTTAAATTCCTTTGGACCTACCTTGACTTCAGTATTATTCAATGTGTGCATTGTAGCCTCGATTTGAGTTTCAGGTTTACTCAATGCAATCAATAGAGTAAATCCAAGTAAAACCGCAAAAAGGAACAAGTTAAATGGTGTAAGATACAATACGATATCCCCGAGAGGGATTGTTCCAAGTAAATTTCCTCCAAGTGTAACAAAATCCATTCCAATCACCTACTCCTTATCAAAATCCTCTCTCATAAGCAGTCCAATCAAACCTACTTTTGAAGCTACTTTTAATAGTAATCCACATGCTGCCAAGAATAAACTTAATAACCAATATTGAGGCGCTACAAAGAATAAAAGGAAACCTAAAATCCATAAGCACCATGCAATACCAGACACTCCAGCAATACCGTCCAACATCAATACAGGAAGACCTCTTGCCTTTTTGGACAATGCATAAAATACTATTCCCCCACCAGCTACGGCACCACCTGTAAATCCGGTCAAGAAAATACCGTAACCAATCAGTACCAATGCAATAAAGTTAGGAGCAGTATTTAAAATTTCCATGTTTAATGCAAAAGGCTGCGGGAACATTGAGGAAGTCTTTTGAAGATTTCTTCTTGGATTCTGCTCAATTTTACGCATTTCCCTAGTAAGCAATATTTCTGAAATAGCCAATGTTTCTGCAAGTTCAACTACCAAACCAGGCAGAATCAACGCTTCTGCAAGGTCAGTACCCACAGCAGATACAACAAAAATCATTGCAAGGCCCACAATGTCAGTCAGGATAAGAATATGAATTTCCTCTCTTTTAAGCGCAATTGCCATTGTACCGATAAAACCAACTATCAGTCCCGCATAGATTGCAGGCAAATACATTGACAGGAACGCATCAGGAACATACGGAGGTATGAATACCATCAGTTATCCCTCCTCAATTGTTTTGCTCTTGCTTTTGCATCATTCGCCTTGACTTCTCTGGCCACTTTTGTTGAATCTGAAATGGCTTTTTTAACGTCTTCCCTTATTTCTGATTCATCGTTTTTACGATTCATAGTGTAATTAACAGATAACCATGAAGCTATAATGAAGGACATCATCAATATGCTTGATTCCAAAATTGTATCGAAACCTCTGGTATAATACAGTATTTCATCCACAAGTCCACCAGGGGATGAATAGATTGATGTACCGAAGTATGGGGAAATTGAAGATATCCATTGAGCCAATGGAGACATATATCCAGTTATCATACCTAAACTGGCTGCATTATCCGGATATTGCGGGTTGATAATACCTGGCTGGGATAAAACTTCCCCTCCCCTGTCATAAGGAGCGATAGCTAATCCTTCATCAATTTGCTCTTGAGGAGCCGGTCTAACATATAATTGATCAGGGTTTAATGCCATAGGGACAATTAAACCTATTATTAAAATTATTCCCAAAGAAAATGCGAACAAACGTGGAATGTTTTTAGGGTCAGCCAGTTTATTCCATAAAACTCCAATCCTCATACGTCTGCCCCCATCTCTTCTAAACGAATAATTGCTCTGAATAAAATTAAACTAATGACAACGGTTGTTGCAAGCAAAGTCAATAATGCCAAAACGTGATTGTAACATAATAAAACCAAGCACACACCGATTGATGCAACTTCCGTATTGAATGTTCTTACAATAGGGTCGTTGACTCCAGGACCCCATGCAGTTGCCAAACTTCCAACTATAGCTAGAAATATTCCAAAGTAAAAGAATAACGGCACGCTAATCATTTATATCACCACTTTCTAGCTTGTTTTTCCTAATATCATTTACTTTAACAACGGCTAAAATGAATACCAGTGTGGACAATGGATCCACTAATGCCGCAAACATTGCAACATCAAGATATTTGAACAGTACAACGGCCAAAACAAAACCCGCATCAAGTATTGTAAACATTATGATTTTATCAAGCGGTCTTTTGAGAAATATGATACCGAATGCACCGATTACCATTAAAGCAATTGCAATTATTGACACGAAAAATTCCATTTTGCATCACTCCAACAGTATTTCATCATCTAGCCTATTCAATGTGTATGCAATTGCATTAGCACTTATTGTAGAACAAATAAAGAATGCTGCTGCAACTATAAGAGCAAATGGAGTGTTGATTACCAATGCGATGATAGCTGAAACTCCAAAACCAATTACATTTATATACAATAACTTTTCAGCCCTATTTTTAGTAATCAAAGCCCTTAACGCAACAAATATGACTATAATTCCTATTATTTCAACATACATATTTACCCCTCTCAAGCATGCCTATTGAATTTCTCAGCAATTTTGCCTAAAAGTATTGAAGCTCTCTTATGGTCAATGCCCTGAATGGTCAATATTGCAATGACCATACCTACAATAAACATTTCCGGAGTGAATCCGGCAAATGAACAGATGAAAATTATTATAGTGGCCGTTAAGCTTCCAACAGTTCCGGCATAACCTGGATCAGCACATAACCTATTTCCAATAAATACGAAAAATGCTGCGATAATTCCTCCAGGAATTCCTAAAAGCAAGTATCCAATAGAAGCGATTAAAGTACCAGCAGATGCGTCCGGAGAACATACAATGTTTCCTTGGAAGAATCCACCAGCAATATCTCCCCCTCTTTTTTCGACGTTTTCACCAATGATCCTAGCTCCTTTAACGCCAGGTTGCTCGGGAAGTCCGAAATATGTATCAACAATTACAAAATTCAACCAACATAGAATTGCAGCAATTATTATTCCAATTACTTCATTCATTATATATCCTCCCCCTCATCTCCATCTAAAGGCTTTGGAAATACAAAATCAAATAAATATTTCACAAATAATGCAGATAAAATACCAATAATAATAGCTAATACTATTCCATTATACATGAAGGTGTAATTCAAAACTAAAAATATTGAAAAAACACCCGCAGCTATTATCGGAGTCGGATATATTGCACTAACATCAAAAGAATACCTATATGGTTTGCTAGGTAATAATGGGATTCTTAAAATTAATGAAAAAATGATTGACACAAAAATAGTGACAATATAAGCTAATAAAACATCAAATGAACTGATTGCTATATTACTAAGCCCATAGACATTACCATAAGAAGCAAAAAATATGGTATTATACATCAAATCAAACATATTATTAGACTCCTCTTAAATAATAATTATATTAGATAAAAATATATAAATGTTGTTACTTAAAAATTAATATTAATAGCTTAAAAATAATTAAGATTAATAAATGGTGGCTTAATGAATAATAAAAATATTTTAATAACTGGTGGACTAGGATTTATCGGTTCTCACATCGCTAATGAAGTATTGGAGAACAATGAAGTCGTTATTCTTGATAATTTATCAACTGGTAACATTAATAACTTAAACAATCCTAAGCATGATAATCTAAAAATAGTGGAAGAAGACTTGCGCAAAACTAATTTAGACGATTTAACATCGAATATTGATTACATCTTCCATCTTGCCGCCATGGCCAGTGTGCCGTTAAGCATTGACAAACCAGTTGAATGCAATGATATAAATCTAAATGCCACCGTAAAACTATTGAAATCCGCAGCTGACAATGATGTTAAAAAAATCGTGTTCTCATCATCATCTGCAGTTTATGGACAAAATAGAAATATGCCTTTGAAGGAATCCGAACCGTCACAGCCAATGTCCCCATATGCCGCCTCCAAAGCAGGTTGTGAACTTTACCTGCAGTCATTTTATGACAGTTACGGACTAAATTATACTGCTTTAAGATATTTTAATGTTTTTGGTCCTGGACAGGATAAAAACTCACAATATGCCGCAGTCATACCAAATTTCATCAGTGCACTTCTCGAAGGAAAGCAGGCCGAGATTTACGGTGACGGAGAGCAGACCAGGGATTTTGTTTATGTTAAAGACATTGTTCGGGCAAACATCAATGCTGCCAAATCTGATTTCAATGGAACAATAAACATTGCCTCCGGTGAGAAGCTGAGCATAAACCAGCTATATGAAATCGTTAAAAAGACTCTTGGTAGTGATTTGGAACCTAAATATCTTCCGGAACGTCCAGGTGACATTAAACATTCACTTGCAGACATTTCCAACATGTCAAAAATCAACCTGAAAATTGATACAAAAGATTTCGAAAGGCAACTCACCGAAACCATTGAATGGTTCAAAACAGTATTATAGGTCAAATCATGGATAAAAGCATCACTGAATTCAATGTTCGTTTAAGGACCATAAAAATAAGGGAACTTGTTTTGGGAATAATTGTGAGCATAATTCTTACGGGAATAGTGATGATACCATTTCCTGTCATCTATGAGAATGATGATTTGATGTTCATTGTCCTTTTAACATTTGTCCTGCTATTTTTTGCATGGTGTTTGAGAGGCGCAAAAGGTATCGGAAATAATTTTAATAAGTTATTCATTGAAAAAACCCGAAACGAAATACTGTACGTTTTTTTAATCAACATCCTATTTGCATTCTTATTTCCTTGCCTGATTTCAGGGCTTGATTTGTTGATAGGGTTTTATGACCCCAGCTGGGTTACAGGATTTGACATTGACTCCGTTGACATTTCAGCGGGAGCATTTCTGTTGAGTGCAATTGCATCAATTATTTTTGCGCCATTGCTTGAAGAATTGGTGTTCAGAGGCGTGCTGTTCAACAGGCTGAAAATAAGAGTCGGCATTGTTCCCGCAATGCTAATTTCATCTTTATTGTTTGCAATCGGCCATGATTTTGGAGCGATGACAAGCGCATTCCTGTTCGGATTGTGCATGTGCATACTATACCTGAAGACAGACAACATTCTTGTCCCTATGAGCGTCCATTTCATAAACAACGTTGTTGCAACACTTCTTGAACTTACAAGTATTGATTTGGTCATTGGACAGTTCCCATGGGTAATTCCGGCAACAATAATTACATTAATAGCGACAGTACTGCTTGTAAAATATATCATACAGGAAACAAGCATGTTAAAAAAGAATTATGGTTAAAAAAAATTAAAAAGTTAGTGGAATCCGCATCCACTACAAGTTTCACATTTTTCTTCTTCTAAAGGATCATAGGTTTTATCTTCCTGCAAGGTAGCGGAGATGAAATATTGGTCAAACTCATCTTTGTTTTTCAATATTGGAGAAATACCTTTAAAATCACATTTGATATCTCCGGTTCCGCCAATGTCAACAAGTATTGGTTCACCTAATTTGAATCTTTTAAAGTATCCTTCAATATCTTTGATTAAATCTCCAGGCACTCTAAAATTGAAAGATAAAATATTGTTTTCCTTCATTTTTAAACCAACATATTTTTGGTCAATCTCATAGTTTAAACCTAATTGTTTTTTAAAAATAATGTTAGTACCAATGTCATTAGATGCCATTTTTATAATCTCCTACAAATTATTAAATTAAAATTATAGTTAGCAGTATATAAAACTTTCTTTAATTGTACATATCTTGACAATTTAAAAAAAAATTTTTGAATGAAATTATAATGAATTATCACGATTTTTAATAAGGTTTATATAACTCGAAAATCAAAACATATAATATTATAATATATATTATAATAGAAAAAAATCAATTAAAAAAATAAGGTGTTTATATTGAATGAATACAACAAAGACATTGGAAACAGAATTAGAGAATTGAGAGAACTGTCAGATATTACAATTAATGAAATTGCATCTGACTTAAACATTACCGAAGAAACATACATTCAATACGAAAACGGAGAAGTAGACATCCCTGCAAGTTTCTTGTATGAACTCGCACATATTTTTAAAGTTGATTTAGGATTATTATTGACTGGTGAAGAAAGCAGAATGAGCATATTCGACGTTACACGTGCAGACAAAGGTGTTTCAATAGACCGTAGGAAAGAATATACGCATCAAAACTTATGCACCAAATTCATTCATAAAAAAGCTGAAACATTCCTTGTAACCGTGGACCCTGAAAAAAACCCAGTACCTTCACTTAACTCACACCCCGGTCAGGAATTCAATTACGTATTAGAAGGTTCCCTAAAGATTTATATTCACAATAACGAAATAATCTTGAACGAAGGAGACTGCATCTTTTTCGATTCAGCACACAGACACGCTATGGTAGCACTTAACAACAAACCCGCTAAATTTTTAGCAGTAATAATATAATGCTTATGGAGATAATTACATGACATCATTAATAGGAAATTTTGTTAATAGAGTTGACTACAACTCTTATGAAGACTTTTATGAAAACTTCAAGCTAACATATGAAGACGATTACAACTTCGGATTCGATGTGGTGGACAAATATGCGGAAATCGATCCGGATAAAATAGCTTTAATATGGACTAATGACAATGATGAAAATCATACCTTCACTTTCAAGGACATGAAAGAATATTCCAATAAAGTGGCTAACTTATTTAAAAGTTTAGGAATTAAAAAGGGCGATGCAGTAATGCTCACCTTAAAAAACAGGTATGAATTCTGGTTCTGTATGGTTGCACTTCACAAAATCGGTGCAATAGCCATTCCGGGAACACACATGTTAAAACTTCATGATATTGATTTCAGGATAAAAGAAGCTAATGTTAAAATGGTAGTTTCAGTGGAAGAGGATTCCCTATTGCCGGATTATGAAGCAGCTGAAAAATCATTAGGAATTGAAATACCAAAACTGGCAATTGAAACCGATAGAGAAGGATGGATTAACTTTAACAAAGCTTTTGAAGAACAAAGTCCTGAATTTGAAAGACCGACAGGAGAAGATGCGACAAATGCTGAAGAGATCTTTTTAATATACTTCACTTCCGGAACCAGCGGACTCCCGAAAATGGTTTCACACAAGCATACCTACTCCTTAGGACATATTCCAACAGCAAAATACTGGCATAATGTTATTGAAGACGGAATTCACCACACTGCTGCAGATACCGGTTGGGGAAAAGCGGTTTGGGGAAACCTTTACGGCCAATGGATTGCAGGAACAGGAATATTCATTTATGATTATGAAAGGTTTAATGGAATCAAACTGCTTGAAAAGATTATAGAAAATAAGGTGGACACATTCTGTGCTCCTCCAACAATTTACAGATTCATCATTAAAGAGAATATCGAAGGATATGATCTTTCAAACTTAAAATACGTTACAACCGCCGGAGAGCCTTTACCTCCGGAAGTATCCGAAAAGTTCTATGAGCTTTCAGGACTCAGAATCAAGGAAGGATTCGGTCAAACCGAAACCACATTGTCCATCGGGACATTCATATGGTTGGATGCAAAAGTGGGTTCAATCGGTAAGCCTTCCCCGTTATTCGATTTAGAGTTATTGGACGAAGACCACAATAAAGTGGAAATCGGTGATGAAGGAGAACTCTGCTTCAAGATGAATGACGGACCTAATCCTGGATTGTTCAAAGACTATGTAAACGATGAGGAAAAATACAAAAAGCAAATCCACCACGGATATTATCACTGCGGAGATACCGCATGGGTGGATGAGGACGGATACGTTCACTTTGTCGGAAGAAACGACGACATCATCAAATCTTCAGGTTACCGTATAGGACCTTATGAAGTAGAAAGTGCAGTATTGTCTCACGAAGCAGTTTCAAACTGTGCAATTACCGCTTATCCTGATGAAGTAAGAGGCCAAATCGTAAAAGCAACAATCATATTGCAACCTGGCTTTGAACCATCAGATTCTTTAACTAAAGACATTCAAAATCATGTTAAAAGAGTTACAGCTCCTTATAAATACCCAAGAATGATTGAATATGTGGATGAAATCCCTGAAACAATCAGTGGTAAAATAAGAAGAGTTGAAATCAGAGAAAACGATAATAAAAATTAGATGATATAATGACAGAAGAGATATCTTATCCAGTTATCAATAAAGAAATCTGCAAAGGCTGTATGAGATGTATAGTCGGATGTCCTCAAAATGCAATATTACTATCAGAAGAGATGAACAACGCAGGATATCAATTTGCATATTATAGTGGAAGTGGCTGTACAGGATGTAAAGACTGTTACTTTACCTGTCCTGAGCCATTAGGACTAGAAGTACATCAAGTGAAAAATATTGTTAATGATTCAGTAGCAAAAATGATTAAGGCCAAAGTAGCTAATCAAGGGGGAAACTAAATGAGCAATCAAATGGTTAAGGGAAATACTGCTGTTATCATTGGTGCAATGTATGCGGGATGCGACTGTTTCTTCGGATACCCGATTACTCCTGCAAGTGAAATCCTACACGAAGCATCAAAATATTTCCCGATGGTTGGAAGAAACTTTGTACAGGCTGAAAGTGAAGAAGCATCAATCAACATGGTTTACGGTGCATCAGGAACCGGTCACAGAGTAATGACCGCATCATCAGGACCTGGAATCAGTTTAATGCAGGAAGGTTTCACATATCTTGCGGGTGCAGAATTGCCTGCAGTTATTGTTGACATCATGAGAGCGGGACCTGGACTCGGAAACATCGGACCTGAACAGGGAGACTACAATCAAATCGTTAAAGGAGGGGGTCACGGTAACTACAGAAACATTGTCCTTGCTCCAAACAGCGTTCAGGAAATGTGTGACCTGACCATGAAAGCCTTCGAGCTTGCAGACAAATGGAGAAATCCTGTTGTCGTATTGGCTGACGGTACATTAGGTCAAATGGCAGAACCGGTGGAATTCCCAAAAGAAGCTATCAAACCTGAAATTGATGAATCATGGGCAGTGAGGGGAAATAAAGAGACTATGGAAAACCTCATTACCTCAATTTTCAATGACTTCAATGACTTGGAGGATTTCAACTTCAAGCTTCAGGAAAAATATGCGAAAATTGACGCTGAGGAAGTCATTGTGGACGAATATCAGGTCGATGATGCAGATATTGTTTTGGTTTCATATGGTATCAGCAGCCGTATTGCAAGATCCGCTGTTGACAAGAGCCGTGCAAAAGGCTTGAAAGTTGGACTTTTAAGACCTGTAACATTATCACCGTTCCCAACCGATAGAATCAAAGAACTGGCTGATAAAGGTGTTGAATTCATATCAGTTGAAATGAGTAACGGACAACTCTTGGCTGATGTTCAGTTTGCTGCATTGAGAAGAGAAGGAACCCACCTCGTCAACAGAATGGGCGGAAACCTTATTGAACTTAAACATGTATTGGCTAAGATTTATGAAATTGCAGGCCTGGACGAAGAAATTGATACTTCAAAAAGAAGTGAAGAGAAAGCTAGCCCAAATATAATTGATTAAGGATGTGGAAAAATGAGTGAACAACAAAATAAAGATTATGAAGAGCAGGTACGTAGAAATCCACAATCCCTTTTAGAAGAGTATCCCAGAAAAGGAACAAATATTCAATCCACTCACTACTGTGCCGGTTGTGGACACGGTATCATACACAAATTGATTGCAGAATGTATGGATGAGCTCGGAATCCAGGAAAGATGCGTGATGATTTCACCTGTAGGATGCTCAGTTTATGCATACTTTTACTTTAACTGCGGTAACTTCCAGACAGCTCACGGAAGAGCACCTGCAGTAGCTACAGGTATTTCAAGAGCGGAAGACAATGCAATTGTCATGAGCTATCAGGGAGACGGAGACCTTGCTTCCATCGGTTTGAATGAAACCCTTCAGGCTGCAAATCGTGGAGAAAAGATTGCAGTATTCTTTGTAAACAACACCGTTTACGGAATGACAGGCGGGCAAATGGCACCTACCACACTGATTGGTGAAAAAACAGTTACATGCCAAACCGGAAGAGATCCTGATTATGCAGGACATCCTACCCACATGTGCGAATTGATCAACACATTAAAGGCACCGGTATTCATTGAAAGGGTATCCCTTGCAAATCCATTGAAAATCAGGCTTGCAAAATACGCAATCAAACAGGCATTGACTGTTCAAAAAGAAGGAAAAGGATATTCATTTGTTGAAATATTGTCACCTTGTCCTACAAACTTAAAACAGGACGTCAAACGTGCACAGGAATTTATTGAAAATCAAATGGAAAAAGAGTTCCCGGTCAAAAACTTCAGAAACAACCTCTACAAAAAAGATCCTGTTGTCAGACCTGAAAGTGACTTTACAACCGAATCCCTTGACAAAATATTCAACGTAAACAGAGGCGAAGGTTCAGGATATGTCGATGAGGACATTGAACCTGTAAGCATCAAGGTTTCCGGTTTCGGAGGTCAGGGAGTTTTAAGCGCAGGCCTTACAATAGCTGAAGCTGCATGTGCCGAAGGAAAACACGTCTCATGGTATCCTAGCTACGGACCTGAACAGAGAGGAGGAAAATCAAACTGTTCAGTGGTAATTTCAAATGAAACCATAGGAACACCTGTAGTGGACGACATTGACATTCTCATTGCATTGAACAAGCCTTCACTTGAACAGTTCTCACAGGACGTTAAAGAAGGCGGAGTAATACTTTACGATTCACATATAGGAGAATTTGAAACCGACAGGGACATTAAGGTTATTGCAATGCCTTGTGTTGATATTGCAGAGGAACATGGAAATGCAAGAACTGCAAACACTGCACTTTTAGGAGCATTGACTGAATTGACTGACGTTTTAAAACGTGAATCTTATGAAAACGCTATTCGTGAAATGTTTGCGGCTAAACCTAAAGTCATCGATGTAAACATTGATGTTTTAGAGGCCGGAGCGGAATGGATTAAAAACAACTCATAGTGTGATTTAATGACATATAAAGAAAATGCTGAAAAATATATAGAAAATTACGGCTTAAGTATAGGAGATACAATCAAAGTCAACAAGCAGGACATCTCCTATAAGGGTATCCTGCTGGACAGGCCAGAAGATGCGGATGACGGATATCTGGTTATCAAACTGTCAAGCGGATACAACATTGGAGTAGCTATTGAAGATACTACTGCAGAGCTTATTGAAAAAGGGGACAAACCTAAAATAGGATATGATGCGGAAGAAATTCCAACAGACCCTAACAAGCAAAACATCTCAATCGTATCCACCGGAGGTACAGTATCATCAGTCATCGATTACAGAACCGGTGCTGTGCATCCTAAATTTACTGCATCAGATCTTGTTAAGGCAAATCCTGAATTATTGGACTATGCAAATTACAATGTAAAAGCTTTATATAACATATTAAGTGAAGACATGAAGCCTGAATACTGGGTTAAAGCTGCTGAAGAAATAGCTAATGACATTTCAGAAGGTGCGGACGGCGTTGTAATAGCTCACGGTACAGATACAATGCATTACACTTCAGCCGCATTGAGTTTCATGTTGAAAACCCCAGTTCCGATTGTCATTACAGGTGCCCAAAGAAGTTCAGACAGACCTTCAAGTGACGCCAACATCAACCTGATTGATTCAGTTGTTGCTGCCAAATCAGATATAGCTGAAGTCTGCGTATGTATGCACGGAAGCCTAAATGACCAGTACACATACCTGCACAAGGGAACCAAAGTCAGGAAAATGCACACTTCCAGAAGAGATACATTCAGAAGCATCAACGCTCAGCCGATAGCTAAAATCGAAAACAAAAAGGTCAACATCAATCCTGATTATGAATATACCAAACGTGGAGCTAATGAACTTGAATTGAATACTGCCATTGAAGAGAAAGTGGGATTCATCAAAAGCTTCCCTGGAATATCCAAGGATTACATTGAATATCACATTGATAAAGGATACAAAGGCCTCGTAATTGAGGGAACAGGTCTTGGACATGTTCCGAATGAACTGGTAGATTCATTCAAAAGGGCTCAGGATGAAAATATCCCTGTAATTATGACTTCCCAATGTCTTTACGGAAGAGTCAACATGAACGTTTACTCAACAGGACGTAACATCATTGATGCGGGAGTTATTTCAGGACGTGACATGACTCCTGAGACAACATATGTCAAATTATGCTGGGCATTAGGTCAAAGTGACGATTACAATGAAGTAAAAGAAATTATGCAAACCAACATTGCAGGTGAATTCTCTAAAAAATCCTCAATCAGGGATTTCTTAAACTAGGTGGTTAATATGGATTACGAAAAATTAGGATTAAAAATGGGACTTGAAATTCACCAACAGTTAAACAGTGAGCACAAGCTGTTCTGTCCATGTAAAACAGAGCTTGTTGATGATGATTTTGATGAACTGGTTCAAAGAAAATTAAGACCGACACAATCAGAGCTTGGTGAAATTGACCGTGCCGCTTTACAGGAATCATTGAGAGGATTGAACTTCAAGTATGAAAACTTTGAAAAACACACCTGTCTTGTTGAAAACGATGACGAACCACCTCACAGCTTAAATGAAGAAGCATTGGACATCTGTATTACCATCGCATGTTTGATGAATATGCACATTGTTGATGAATTCCATACAATGCGTAAACAGGTTATTGACGGAAGTAACACTGGAGGTTTCCAAAGAACAGGTATGGTTGCAACAGACGGATACCTTGACACCCCTTACGGAAAAGTGGTTATCGAAAGTTTAGGCCTTGAAGAGGACGCTGCAAGAAGAGTTGAAACCAAGGACGGATTTACAGAATTCAGACTTGACCGTTTAGGAATTCCTTTAGCTGAAATCACAACAGACCCTTCAATGCACCATCCTGATCAGGTAAGGGAAGTTGCATACATGCTCGGTCAGATATTGAGAAGTACCAACGTCAAGAGAGGCCTTGGTACAATCAGGCAGGACTTGAACATTTCAATTGCTGAAGGAGCACGTGTTGAAATCAAAGGTGTACAGGACCTTGATTTAATGGCAGAAATCGTCAACCGTGAAGTTACAAGACAGCTTGAATTAATTGACATTAAAAAACAATTGCAGTCAAGAAACGCTGAAGTTTTAGAAGAGATTCATGACTTGGACGAATTGTTTGAAGACACAGAATCCAAAATCCTGAAATCCGCCGAAACAATCAAGGCTGTTGTTTTAAAAGGTTATGACGGATTAATCGGTCGTGAAGTACAGCCTGGAAGAAGGTTCGGTACTGAAATTGCAAGTTACGCTAAAAAACGTGGAGTATCAGGAATATTCCACTCCGACGAATTGCCTGCATATGGAATAACCCAAGAGGAAGTCGATAGAGTAAACGACTTTTTAAACATCGGCGATGAAGATGCATTCATTATTGTGGCACACGACGAGGACATTGCAATATCCGCTTTAGAAGAAGTCAAAAGAAGAGCGCAACTAGGTTTGGAAGGTGTTGTTGAAGAGACAAGAAAAGCTCTTGATGACGGAAACACCGAATACATGAGACCTCTTCCAACCGCAAACAGGATGTATCTCGAAACAGACATTCCTTTATTTAAAATCACATCAGACAGAGTTGAACCTATAGCTAATAACTTGCCTGAATTGCCTGACGTGAAACAGGCTAGAATCATTGAAGAATACTCTTTAAGTGAAGACCTGGCAACACAGCTTGTCAAAAGGCAAGAAGCAGACATGTTTGAAGACATATTGGCTGACGTTAAAGTGGACGCTACACCGGTAGCTTCACTTCTTGCATATGACCTCAGAGAAATCAAAAGGGAAGGTCATGACATTAGCGTATTGACTTTAGACCACTTTAAAGGAATATTCACATTATTGGCAGACGGAAAAATAGCTAAGGACAGCGTTCGTAAGCTGGCTATTGAAACCATCAAAGCCCCTGAAGATGACATTGCTGAAATTGCAGAGAAAAACAATTTAATCATGATGAGCGATGAGGATGTTCAAAAAATCATTGAAGAAATTGTTGCAAACAATGAAGGAATGGTTAAGGAACGTCAGATGGGTGCAATGGGTCCTTTAATGGGAATGTGTATGAAACAACTTAAAGGAAAAGCAGACGGCGGACTTGTAAACAAAATAGTCCGTGAAGAAATTCAAAAAATAATATAAGGAAACTCACA
>NZ_CAMJCX010000014.1 GCF_946404245.1 uncultured Methanobrevibacter sp. | reverse complement strand
GGCAGTTATGCTTTCAATGGCTGCTGATGAGAAATCAAGAATAGCCAAAAAGTAAACTACATAAATCCCACTGTTTACAATGAAACTTGTTTTAATTGGCTTGATTGTCTTCAAGTAGTAATTGCATAATGTAATCTGAATAATTGCAATTATCGGCAGTAATCCGACAAAACCCAATGTGTTTACCGCAAGACCCAAAATAACTGAAAGCATTATGAAAAATACTGTCCATTTCATGGTCAGCCTATCATAATAAACCATGAGATTTCTTGAAGCGGCAATGGCCATGGTAACGACACCGGTCCAAGAAAAGAAAAACACTGATGAAATCATCAGGATAAAGGCATTTAAAAACTGGTAAAAATAGGCTTTCTTCTCATTATTGACCCACATGCTCAGAATTATGAAAATTCCAGCAATCAATGAAATGATGTTGCCTATGACTAAATTTATTGCCCAATCCATATTAGATAATATTTACTTCATGTTAAAAATTATTTTCTAAGTGCGAAAATACAGATTGGAAGAGCCAATATTGTAATTATAGAAGAAATTAAATAAACCTGCGCATAACCGCTTACTGCAAATATTCCCAGCAGTGCAGGTCCAAAACCCATTGTAGCATCACAGAATATGAAAAATGTTGAAACTGCATAAGACCTGCGGTTTTCAGATACGTTTCGGGTGACTATTGTGGTGCATGCAGAGTTAAGTGTCCCGAATCCCAAGGCTGCGCATACAGCGCAGATTATGACAGTCAGTGTTGACGGATAAACAGCTATTAAAAACAAACCGATGGCCTGTGCAACAATTCCTGTGACACAGACAATCATGTCACCGCCTTTGTCCTGGACTTTACCTGCAATCGGCCTTGATACAATTAAAATGACACAATATATTATGAAAAACCATGAAAACGCACTTGTCAGGTTAATCTCTGCAGCATAAAGTCTGTTAAATGATAGAATTGAAATGTATCCGAGACTTGTAAGGGCTGTGAAAAATGAAACAGGAATTGCACTGACTTCAAATACTTTGTCAATCCCAAAAGAAGATTGAATAGCTTTAGGATTATTTCCGGGATCATGAGCAGAAACATCAACAAAATAAATAAAAATCAAAGCTAATGCTGAAAATATGCTTGCCAAAAGAAAACAACCGTTGGAACCTGTAAAATCATATGCAAATCCGCCAATGAATGGTCCAAGACCTACGGCCAAAGTGGTTGCGAGCATGAAATATCCGAATGCCTCTCCGAAACGTTTTTTAGGAAGCACATCAGAAGCTATTGTCACAATTGCATTTGCAGAAGCTCCAAAACCTATTCCATGAATAAATCTGACAATGACAAGCAGTGTCACATCACTGACCAAGAAATACAAAAGACATGAGATGAAATGGATGCTCATGAATATAAGTGCAGTTTTTTTCCATCCGATTCTCTCCAATGCGTTTCCGGAGTATATTCTGGAACACAGTCCTCCAAAAATATAAATTCCAGAAACAAGGCCTGCAATCATGGCTGAAGAGCCCATTGCAGTTGCATATTCTGTTACGGTAGACATTAACACATACATTACAAGAGCTGTAAACAATAAAGCCCCAAAAACTAGAAAAAATGATTTTGTAAATATCCTGTCCCCATCTAACTCAGCATTCATTATTTAAAAATAGTAAAAACAGATTTAAAATATTTTCGTTTTGAATTATGTCAATTTGATAAAAAAAATAAAAAATAAAATGATTTTTAAATTAAAAATCACTCTAATATGCTTGTTCAATCACTGACATCATAATCGTCAATCATCACATAATTGAACTCAGGATGTTTTGCTTTGATTTCGCTTAAAATTTTCTCTTTTACTGATTCACGGTCCGCATCAAAGTCAACGATAATGTCAAAGGTGATCAGTTTTTCCTCTTCATAAACAATGAACCCGTGTATCTCCAAGACTTCAGGATATTTTGAAGCAATGTGGTACAAATCATCACGGACATTGCTGTATGTATCATTATGTGCATAAATTCCAACAGTCAAAATAATTGAGAACTCCTTGAATATTTTAGCGGAAATGCTTCTTGACAACTTTTGAATATCCAATGCGGTTAGAGAATCATCAATTTCAACATGGACAGATCCCTGCATATCTTCAGGACCGTAATTATGCAAACTCAAATCATATGCACCGTAAACGCCTGGAACTTCAAGAATGGAACTCTTGATTTTGCGAGACAATTCAGAGTCAACCCTTGCACCAATCATACTGTCCAAGGTTTCCCTCAACATGTCAATACTTGCCTTAATAATGACAATTGAAATAATGACCCCCAGAATTCCCTCGAGGGAAATATTGAAAAATATTGAGATTATAGCTGCAACCAAAGTTGAAAGTGATAAGATTGCATCAAAGAATGCGTCACTTCCTGAAGCGACAAGAGCCTGGGAGTTAATGTCTTCACCAACACGCTTTACGTACTGACCCAAAACAAATTTAACAACAACTGCAACGGCAATAATAATAAGAGAAACAGTTGTATAATTTGTAACGTCAGGTGTGAATATCTTTGGCCATGACTCCATGAACGCAGTGACACCAGCCCACAATACAATAGCCGCAATGATTACGGATGAAAAATATTCAATACGGCCGTATCCGTATGGATGGTCCTTATCCGGAGCCTTGCCCGCAAGTTTGGTTCCTATAATTGTAATGATAGATGATAATGCATCAGTTAAATTGTTAACTGCATCCAAGGTAATTGCAATGGAATTTGTTACAATACCAACTACGGCCTTGAATGCAACCAGTATAAGGTTTACAACAATACCAATTATACTTGTCTTTACGATTTTATCCTGTCGTGACATGATTATTTATTTTGACTTTTTATTAATTTAAATTTAATTACCCTCATCAAAGGAAATCTTTTCCAAATTAAGCAGTTTAACTTTTCTATCAATTCCTCCGGCATAACCGGTTAATTTCCCGTCAGCGCCCAAAACCCTGTGGCAAGGAATTAAAATTGAAATCGGATTGTGGCCTACAGCACCGCCCACAGCCTGAGCAGACATCTTTGGAGATATTCTCGAAGCAATTTCTCCATAAGTCAATGTTTCACCATATTCAATCTCTGATAAAATCTTCCAGACCTTAATTCTGAAATCAGTACCCCGTGGATTTAACTTGAAATTGATTTTGGGATTTTTACCACTGAAGTAATCATCAAACCACTTTTTTACTTCCTGAAAAATAGCTAAACTGTCATCCGATTCATGTTCTAGTGATGGAAAATGTTTTTGTCCATAAAACCAAACACCACAGATAGCTTCACCATCACTTACAATCAGCATTTTGCCCAATGGAGAGTCGTAATCTGTTGAAAAATACATTATATATCTCCGCTTAAAAGCTGCCAGATCCTCCATACGGATTTCCTGTTCATTTTTGATATCGCCCTTTGTGTCGGAATCTTCATAGGGCATACGTCTTCACATGCCAAAGTCTTTAGACAATGAGGATAAAACTTGTCCTTGTATTTCCTTTTGATTGACTTTGAATGTTGGCTGTCGCTTTCCTGTGAAATCAGTTTGGATGCTGAAACGGCAACCTGTGTTCCTACAAAATCATCAAAGCCATAGTTCGGACATGCCTCTGTGCAGCATCCGCACATTAGACACATTGACATTTCATAATCAAAATTTAAGTCATCACTGACTCTTGCATCGCTTTCAAGCCATTGCTCACAGTCAATCATAACGTCATGCAAAATGGACCTGTCAACCTTCAGGTCTTTAACGAGAGGGAATTTTGATAAAGGCTCAATTGTTATTATCCCATACTCCTTTACCATTATCTCGTCATTTACAAATGTTTTGCATGCAAGTTTTGGCTGGGAATTTATTACCATTGCACATGCACCGCACAGTCCCTGAAGGCAGCTGCAGGAGTATTCTATAGGATAGTCAAGTCTTTCAAGGAGTGTTGTCACAGGGATATTCAAATCGCCGTCATAGTCAAATATTTGATATTCCCCATCGATTTTTATTTTAACCTTAATGCTCATTTTCCCACCATCTATCTGAAAGCAACATTTATCTCACCATCATAGGTCACGCATGTTGTCCTTTTAAATTCTTCACTTGTCTGAGGATAATCAGTTCTTTGATGCGCCCCTCTGCTTTCCTTTCTCATCAATGCTGAAATCACACAGGCTTTTGCAAGCAAAATTAATGATTCCAGCTTAATATAATCATAATAGCTATTGGCCTTTACTTCCAATCCTTCCAGTTTCGCCAATGCCCCTTTTAAATCCTCTTCATTCCTGTATATTCCCATGTATTGTGCCATTATTTCAGCCAGTTCATCTTCAACGTCCACTGATTTTCCGCTTTTTTCAAACTTATTGAATGATTCGAGTTCATCATCAATCTGATTAATATAATCATCATTTGAATCCATTATGGCATTTTCGGCTGCAATCCACCCTCCATGAACGGCACCCAAAAGGGAATTTCCGCCAAGCCTATTCGCTCCGTGATACTGCACTGAACATTCTCCTGCAGCATATAAACCCTGAATGTTGGTTTTGTGATTTTCATCAGTCTTTATACCTCCCATAAAGAAGTGCACACCAGGATAGACCGGAATTGCCTCAGAAGTCGGATCCAAATTAAGGTAATTTGTGCATATTTCATAAACCTCATCCAATTTGGTTTTAATAATACTCTCCTCCAAATGGCTTATGTCAAGATAAACATGATTTTTACCTGCCTCTGAAGCTTTATATATGCTTCTTGACACCACATCCCTTGGCATCAGCTCGGCAAGTTCCGGATACCATTCCTTCATGAAATACCATTTCTCGCCATCACGAATAGTGTATAGCTTTCCCCCTTCACCACGGGCGGCTTCGGTTATCAGCATTCTCTTGACAGGAGTATTTACAGTGGTCGGATGATACTGTATCATTTCAAGGTTAGCCAGTTCTACACCCTGCATGAAAAGCCTTGCTGTTGCAACACCGTCATTATGGATGGAACCTGAAGTTTTTCCAAACAGTTTATTTAAACCTCCTGTGGCAATAATGACACTGTCAGATAGGAATTCCCTGATTTCTGAAGTGTCTTCATTAATGCAGATTACACCTAGGCATTTGCCATTCTTTATAATCAATGACAGGAATCTCCAGCCGACAACTCTGGTTACGCCTCCTTCAGCTTCATTTTTCCTGCATTCATTTATCAGTGCGGTAACTATTTGCTTTCCGGTTCTTGCACCTGCATAGGCGGTTCGTTTTTTCTTTTGACCTCCAAAGTACCTTTGGTCAATTTTGCCTTCACCGTCTCTTGTAAATGTCGTTCCTATACTGGAAAGCCAATTAATGATTTGCGGAGCATCGTCTGTAAGCCTTTTGACAGCATTAACATCATTTATCCCGCATCCCCCATTCATGGTGTCTGCGAAATGTTCATCAACAGAATCGTTTTTGCCTAATGCTGCGTTTATTCCTCCCATTGCCATTACTGACTGTGAGCGCTCCGAGTAATCCGGAGAAATGAGAGTGACATGAGAGCCCAATTCACTTGCCTTAACGGCTGCGGTCATACCGGCTATCCCAGCTCCAACAACAATTATCTCACTCATAATATTCCTCCAATGTAAAATATTGCCTCCGCCATGAAAATAATAATCAATAAAACTAAAATAAACATGTTAATTTTGCTTTTGGCATTTGCATAATCATTTTTGCCTTCTAAAAATCCAAATGAAATCATAAGTCTTGGAATTGACACTCTCAAATGAAGTGCAATTGAAACAATCAACAGATTATCCACAATAATATGGCTTAAAGTCCTGAAAATGTCTGCATTATCGCTTACACTGCCTAATGAATAATTAACGATATGGAGTGCAGCAAATATTATGATGCAAATACCTGTTATCAGCTGCTGATTTGTTTCCTTTATCAGATTTGAGTACCTTTTTGATTTTGTTTTTTCCTTAAGGTAAAGATATAGGCTGATTATTATATGCAAAACAAGAGGATAGAACAGTCGTCTTCCGGTGATCTTGAAATCCGGCATATAACCTATAATGCCTAAAAAATATAAAGTGGCCAGCAATGCATGATAGACCAGCATCAGGATTAGAATGACTATTAATATACTATTTATTTTTCTAAGTGAAATCATATTATCTAGAGGTATGACTTGAAGAAGTCCTCGAATTCCTCATCGCTCATAGGTTCGGGAGTTGATATATTTTCATTAGCCATAATGCTTGAAGCAAGCTTAATGTATTCTTGAGTTTCTTCACTTTCAGGGTATTTTTCTACAACGGTTTTTGCATCTAATTCAGCATCTTGAATTAAATTACTTCTATGAATTGTACCAACTACATGTGTTCCTATCTTTTTTGCAAAGTCATTGACAATCTGCTCTTCATTGTCGACATTTCTGCAGTTGCACACTATACCGCTCAAGTTACCCTTAAGCTTTTTAACACCCCGAACGATATTGTTTGCAGCATAAAGTGACATGTATTCTCCTGATGTGACAATCAACACCTCATCAGCGTATTTTTCACGTAAAGGTACGGAAAATCCTCCGCAAACCACATCACCCAAAACATCATATACGACAACATCCAAATCGTCATCGAATATTCCTATCTTTTCAAGTCTTTTCATTGCAACAATAACACCACGACCAGCACATCCCACACCAGGTTCAGGCCCTCCGCTTTCAACACATTGAATGCCCTTGAAACCTGTGAAAACCAAATCCTCTTTTTCAGGTGACCTGTTATCCTTTAGTGTATTTACAACTGTAGGAATTCTTTTACCGTATAAAGTACGTGTAGTATCCGCTTTTGGGTCACAACCAATAACCAGACAGTTCAAATCGTCACTACCCCATACTGCAGTCAGGTTAGCCACTGTAGTACTTTTTCCAATTCCACCTTTTCCATAAATAGCTATTTTTTTAATCATTTAATTCTCTCGTATTTTTAATTCTCAAAAGTGAAGATGTTATTGCACATATAGTAATAATTATAGTCAATACTAATGTTATGTTTTTAGAATTTATTAACATTGCGACAATAGGAAACGCATAAAACATGTATGCAACGAAAGTTCCTAATCTGTCGTATTTCAATGCACCTTTGCCTGAAGTGACAAAAAATTCGACCAGTTTCAAAATTATAACCAATAAAAACCATGCAGGCGTCAAATCAATCAATACAATTGCCGATGTTGAAAGAATAATGAATAAAAAATCACAAATCACATCGATTTTAGACCCGTTATCAACAATCAGATCATGTTTTTTTGCCAAATATCCATCAAGAATATCACTAATGATAGCCAAAGCGAATATGATAATCAGATAAGCAATGTTATAATCCAAAATTACTGCAATTAAAAACAAAAACCCAAATAGTATTCTTGAAACGGATAATGTATTAACAATACTTCTGTTCACGATATTACCTCAAAAAAAATAATTGATTGAAATTCCCGGTATTGTACTAAGCTGATTCTCTTTCAATCAATTTATAAACGAAATCGTTTTTTCGAACCTTCGTTGGAATCAATATGGCCACATTGGAATTTTTACTGACATTTTCCACAGCCTCCCCCTCAATCTGCATGGAATCAATAGTATGAGTAATTGAGCCTGTAGTCTGGCCCTGGATAATGATTTTATCGCCTATTTTCAAATCGTCCCAAACTCTCAGTTCGGCGGCACCGACCTTGTTGTAATAGTTGACAACCTGACCGATGTCCTTTTTGATGTATTTTGACTGGTTGTCCTCACTTACCTCAAAAGGAGTGTTGAAGTAAAAGTTGGTGTCGAATCCACGGTTAAATACGCTTGTCAGCTCCTCCATCCATTCGTCCTTAACATTATAATTCAGAGGATCTCTTTCATAATCATCAATGGCCTCACGATAGATTCCTGTTACCATTGCACCATAATCAGGGCTTCTGGCCCTTCCTTCTATTTTAAATGAAGCAACACCGCTTTTCATCAATTCAGGGATGTATTCAATCATGCACATGTCTTTTGGTGAGAAGAAGTTAGTTCTATAGCTTACATCATCACTTCCGGTAACGATGAATGTTTCATCCTCAACATCTGAGAAATTGACAACATTATCATCACCTTCCTCATATGTCAATGTCCAGTTCTTGCGGCAAGGCTGCAGGCAGTCCCCACAGTTGGCGCTTCTCCCATATAATCCGTAACTTAAAAAGCATCTGCCTGAAATTGCCATGCAGATTGCACCGTGAACAAATATTTCAGTTTCAATCGGTGACTTTTCAGTGATGTCAGTTATTTCAGCCAGGGACAGCTCACGAGACAGAATAGCTCTCTTGGCGCCCAGCTTTTTAAGAGTTTTAAGAGTATAAGAATTAGTTACGTTTTCCTGAACGCTAATATGTGCCTCAAGACCATGAGATACAGTATCCTCTATCAGACCGATATCCGATAGAATCAGTCCGTCTATTTCAGATGATGATATTTTTTCCAGATTGGACTCCAGCTCGTTGGCGAGCCTTTCATTTAAAATGATGTTGGTGCATAAATAGGTTTTAGCTCCATATTCTCCGGCTATCTTAGAGACTTGAGGCAAGTCATCCAAAGAAAAATTTTTAGCATTGGCCCTCATGTTATAATCATCAAGACCAAAGTAAACAGCATCGGCACCATTTTCCAAAACTGCGCGAAGTGAAATGAAATTTCCGGCAGGAGCTAATAATTCAACCATGATTATCTAAGGTTTATAATAAGTTTCAGCTTCAAGACCTTCTGGAATTTCGGTAGGATAATCTTCATTCAGACAACCTAAGCATAAGTTTTCCTCATCCATTCCAATAGCTTTAACCAGAGCCGGAAGGGTAATGTAACCTAGTGAATCAATATCTAGCTGTTTTTGGATTTCTTCAACAGAGTAATTTGCTGCAATCAGTTCCTTTTTGGTTGCCATTGCCACACCATAATAACATGGAGCAACTACAGGAGGGCATCCTACCAAAAAGTGGATTTCTGCAGGTTCTGATTCTTTAACAAGGTCCAGTAACTGTTTGGAGGTGGTTCCCCTTACAATACTGTCATCAATCAAAATAATCTTTTTGCCTTTAATGGCTTCCTTGATAGGATTCAATTTTAGCCTGACTGCAAGTTCCCTTTCTTCCTGAGTCGGCATGATGAATGTTCTTCCAACATATCTGTTTTTGATTAGTCCTTCACCATATGGAATTCCTGATGCTCTGGAATATCCGATAGCTGCAGGAATTGATGAATCCGGAACAGGAATTACAACATCAGCGTCAATAGGATACAACTCATGCAACTGACGGCCAATATTCATCCTGGTTTCATAAACGTTAATACCATCAATTGTACTGTCAGGTCTTGCAAAGTAAACATATTCAAACATACAATGTGAAAGCTTGCATTTTCCTGCACTTTCTAACATGTGGGAGTTGATTTCATCGTTTTCAAAGTAAACGACTTCACCTGGAACAATATCTCTTATATATTCAGCATTAATAACATCAAAAGCAACAGTTTCAGAGGCTAAAATAAATTCGTCATCTCTTTTTGCAACGGCAAGCGGTTTAATTCCCATAGGGTCTCTCACACCATACAATTCACCGTCAACTAAAATTGTCAATGCATATGATCCGACAAGTTTTTTACATACGGCTTCAATAGCTTCAATGACACTCTTTTTGTTGTCATAGTGCTCTTTTTTAAGCATGTAACAGATTACTTCAGAATCACTGTCTGATTTGAAATAGAATCCTTCATCAATAAGCTCTTTTTTTAACTCACCAGAGTTGACAATGTCACCATTATGAGCCATTGCAATAAATCCGTCACCAAAATCGGTTACGAACGGTTGTGAATTTTCCAGTTTTGACTGGCCTGTGGTGGAATATCTTACATGACCTATGGCCATACTGCCCTTGAGGCTGTGGATTATATCATCTTTAAATACATCAGTAATTAAACCCATTCCACAGTAGTGATTAAGACCATTTTCTGGATTAAAAGTAGCAATACCTGCTGATTCTTGACCTCTGTGCTGTAAAGCATACAAACAATAATAAACAAAAGATGCGACATCCTTGGATTCATCATTACAATGAATTCCAACAATACCACACTTATCTTCCATTTCACCTTGCATTTATTAAACTCCCTATAAAATAGTATAATAATAAATATCTAAAAACTAGTATAAAATAATAATTGTTTTAATCTGTTCAATCCCAGAAATTTTCAAATGTGTTATTCATATCATAATCCTGCCTAACTTCAGGAATTTCCTCTTCATTATTTTCTTGTAATTCTTTTTTCAAATCTTCAGCATTATCATCTACAAATATTAAAGCAGTTCTAACAATATTTAACCATTCTACCGCTTTTGACTTGGATTCTGCTGCAATATAGTTTTGACCAACGATAATGTTTTCAGGCCTGAACTTATTTGTAGCAATCACAATCCTATCTTCATCGACCAAATCCTGCCTGAATGTTTCCTGCCAAAGGTCTTCAAGATTAAAAATTTCTAAAATATCTTTGGAATATATGTCCTCATAACGTAATTTAAAATCAGAAAAATCAGATTTTACCTCATCAAGATCCTCTATCAATTCCCGGTTTTGCTGAGATAATACTTCGCTTTCTTTTATTAACTTATTGTAATCATCAAGTAAATTATTGTAATTATGAGTTACTTTCATCAGTTTGTTTTCCAAAGTGTGGATATTAATTAAATTTAAAGAATAAGACAATGTTGATTTTATAATTGAATTGAGAATCTCCTTTTCAGCCAATCTGAAATCAACAGATTCATCATCAACTATAATGTTATTATAATCAAATAATCCAATATGATTAAAATCAGTTTTCAATTCATTGAAAAGAATGTTGTATGTTTCATCCTGACCATAGCCGCCGATTAATAAGATATCCGCACCGCCAGCTACCTTTTTAACAATGCTCAATTCATTGGTTGGGATTATGGATGAAACTATAATGTTATAATCCCTTTCAAGTTGAATATTATTGACAGCTTTTGAAACAAGCTGTGCAATATTCAAATCATGTACTATTATTCTAACATCAATTTTTGATTCGTGATTTTCATTTTCCATGAAAATTACCTAAATTTTATTAATTTTTTCATGCCATTTCCAGGCAGACTCAACAATCTGTTCCAGGTCATATTGAGGAGTCCAACCTAGCTTTTCATGAATTTTGGTTGAATCAGCTATCAAAACAGCAGGGTCACCTTCACGACGCTCATCGATTTTAACTTCAAAATCACATCCGGTAACCTTTTTACACATGTCAATGACTTCACGGACAGAATAACCTTCCCCATTACCTAAATTGAAGATGTTGGATTCATTTTCATTGCATAAGTATTCGTATGCCTTAATATGTGCATCCGCCAGGTCATTAACGTGGATATAATCACGTATACATGTTCCATCAGGAGTATCGTAATCATCTCCGAAGATGGAAATGCTGTCCCTTTTTCCGATAGCTGCATCCAATACTAAAGGAATCAAGTGAGTTTCAGGGTCATGCAATTCCCCAATTTCACAATCAAAATCACAACCTGCTGCATTAAAATATCTAAGAGATACATAATTGAAATCACCTTTTTCAGCTTCCCTTTCAAGAGCCTTTTCAGTGATGAATTTGGAGTGTCCATAAGGATTGATTGGTTTTAATTCACTGTCTTCTGTTATTGGAATTTGTTTAGGGTTTCCATATACTGCAGCGGTTGATGATAAAATGAATTTATCTACACCAAATTCCCTCATAATCTTTAAAAGATTTAGAGTATTTTTATAATTGTTTTTGAAGTATTTTTGAGGCATTTGTACTGATTCTGCTACTGATGAAAAAGCAGCAAAATGGATAACACCATCAATGTCATAGTTTTTAAAGACTTCTCTTAAATCACCACTACCAAAGTCGCAATCTTCAAAAAATCCCCATTTTACAAAGTTTTCATAACCTTTACACAGATTGTCCACTACTACAGTATCATATCCTGCAGCATGTAGGGCCTTATTTGTATGTGATCCTATGTAACCTGCTCCACCAGTAACTAAAATCATGTTAACACCTAGATAAATTTACCTAATTTGAGTAATGCTTTTGGAGACACTTTAATTAATTTCTGTACAATTTCAGTTGTTGAGATTTTATCAAAGCTTTCTCCTTCAAATGCATGTGCAATACTGTTGAGTTCATCATCGGATAAAGTTAATAAGTATTCTTGCACTTTTTTGTACCTTTTGATATCATGGTCTAAAGCTTCATGAGCCATTTTATCATATTGTTTTAGGAATTTTTTAGAGCAGTCTTCCTTGATAGCTTGAGCAGCCACTTGACCTGCACACATTCCACCGGTCATACCGGAAATGATTCCTCCACCGGTTAATGGATTTACTTGTCCTGCTGCATCCCCAACAACCATGATGTTGTCAGCATAAAGTTTTTTGGTCATTCCGCCGACAGGGTCTCCGCCGACATTCATTTCAACAGCCTGAGCGTTTTGTGTGTATGGGCATTTTGCAATGAAGTCGTCTAAGTATTCTTTTGCGGTTTTTTCAGCTTTGTGAGGCAAGATTGCTAAACCTACGTTTGCAATGTCATCACCTTTAGGGAAAATCCATACATAACCACCAGGTGCGCATGAACCTAAGTAAAATTCAATAACTCCAGGTTTTTCGAATTCGACGTTACACATTTCGTATTGTACACCGGATTCCATTTCTTTTGCTTTTGCAGCTGGTCTTAAACCTGCCCATCTTGCAACGTGACCTTCAGGACCGTCTGCAGCGATTAGGATTTTACATTTGTAATCTATTTTTTCGCCCATGCATTCGGTTTCTACAATGTAACCGTTATCAATTTTTTCAACGCCGGTAACTAATGTTTTGATTCTGATTTCTGCACCAGCTCTAGCAGCATCCATTGCCATATGCTTATCGAATACTTTTCTTTCTAAGATGTATCCTGCTTCAGGCAATTTTACTTCATCTTCAGTCAACCATACATCGGTTCCGTCAGGAGTTTGGATTCTTACCCCTTCAATTTTTTGAGTTACCCAACGAGGGGATGGTTCGATTCCTAATTTTTCTAACCCTTCAATTGAAACTCCTTCTGCACATCTTTTTGGAGAACCAATTTCTGATTTCTTATCCATTAAAATTACTTTTGCTCCACCTAATGCAGCGTGTTTTGCTGCGCTAGAACCTGCCGGTCCTGATCCCACTACAATTACATCAGTTTCAATCATATAATCATTCCTCTTTTTCTAAAGCATCAATTGGACATGCTTTAATGCATGTATCACAATCTTTACAGTCATCATCATTAAACACTAAAGCGTATTCTCTTACTTGTATCAAATTTCTTGGACAAACTCCGGCACATTCTCCACAGAATGAGCACCAATCTTTAACAATCATAAAATATCTCCTTTAATATAAACAATTTATGTTATTATAAGTTAGATTTTTATTATATTTAAAAGTTTAGTAAAAAACAGTAATTAAATGAACAAAAAAAGAAAAATAAAAAGTTTAAAAGTATTATTTAACCAATAATACTGGGACGTTAGAGTTCCTCAACAATCTTTCTGAAACAGAACCGATTTGAGTATCTGAAACATCATTTTCCTCAAAAGATACAAATCTGTTATTGTTAGCCCCATGAGCATGTATAACAACCAAATCAGCACGTGTTTGGGCAACAATAAAACTCATATCCCTTAACGGGTCTGCAGTAAGCAAATGTTCTGTAACCTCAACACCCACTTCACCTGCCTTTTTGGTGATCTTTGCTAAAATCGCATCACCGGAATCCTCTTCGGAATCATAGCTGTTGAATGAAAATTCCTCCAAAACATGAACAGCGGCAATTTTGGATGAAAATTTCTGAGCTATTTCAATGGCCACATCTGCAGCCTTGAAAGAATATTCTGATCCGTCAACAGGAACCATTATTACGTCAAACATTCAGCAGTCCCCTTTTAGGTAATCCGCATGACAGAAATCAATGAAGTTGTCAACTATTTCATTGATGTTTTCGCTGTCGTCTATGATTTTACCGTCATCCATAAAGATTGCCCTGTTGGACAATTCCTTAATGAAGTCAGTGTTATGTGAAATCATTACAATGGTAATTCCATAGGTTTTGGAAATCTTTTTAAGGGAGTTTGTAACATCCCTTAATGTTACAGGGTCCAAATCGCCGAACGGCTCATCCAAAAGAAGGAATTTAGGCCTTGACACTAAAATCAATGCAAGCATTACACGTACCTTTTGACCGCCTGAAAGCTCATATGATTTTCTGTACAATATATCCAAATCAAGGTCCAGACTTTCAAATATATCTGCAACAGCTTCTTTAGTAGCGGTTTCAGGGAATCTTGGGAACAGATCATTCAGGATTTCAGAATCCAAACCAACTTGTTCCAAACGACGTTTAGCTTCAGTTTCAGGCAAATCAGTCAGCTGATAAAATGAATCCAACAATTCTTCACCAATGCCAAGTCTTTCAGCTCTTTTTTGTGCTTCTTTAACAATATTTTGATTTTTATAACCTAATCTGGTAGCAAGTTGGCTTAAAACTGTTGCATAATGGGTTAAAGCAAATTCCTGATGCATGAATCCTAATTTTGAACGAATTTTCATACGGCTCATTCCAGGAATTTCAATGTCTCTCCATTCTCCGTCGGCATAATACAGCACATCCCCATCATCAGGATGGTCAAGTCCGCCAAGCATTCTTAAAAGAACTGTCTTACCAGCACCGCTCGGTCCTATAATGCTTAAGATATTTTCATTTTGAACCTTAAAGTTGATATCCTCCATCTGAAGGACTTCCCCCCCGGTCAGGAGATAAAACCTTTTTCTTACATCCTTAACGTCAATTAAGTCCTCATCAGTTGCAATGTTTTCAATATCCACAACAGGCTCCATGTCTGCCATGAACTTATCACAGATTTCTTCAGGATTTCCTTCATCAGCAATTTCACCATCCTCAAGTAAAATTACTCTATCTGCTAGGTATTTTTGGACATCAGGCAGGTGAGAAACGAGAATAACAGTAATATTTAACTCATCGTTGATTTTTTTAACAGCGTCTAAAATTTCCTGTTTAGTTTTAGGACATGCCATGGTAGCAGGTTCATCAAGAAGTAATGCTTTAGGTCGTTTTGCAAGTTGACGAGCCATGATAAGCCTTTGCTTTTCACCACCACTTAAGACAGATGCATAATGGTCCGCCTTGTGGGTGAGTGAAACCAGTTCCAGAAGTTCATCCGCTTCATCACCGAATTCACTTTCAGCAAGTTGAAAATTAGTGTCTCCCTCATCAAAGTATTCTCTGGCATATAACTTTCTCAATACGTTTTCACGTACTGTGTCCGGCCATAAACCGAAAGACCTTTGAAGATGGATTGCAGTTTCCTTTTTAAGATTATTATAATAAAATTGAGAAGAGTCCTCTGTGATAGTAACTTCCCCAACAGTGATGCTACCCGCATCAATGTGTTCAACACCTCTTAAAGCCCTTAAAAGTGTAGTCTTACCGGAACCACTTTTTCCCATGATTCCTAAAATTTCGCCTTCTTCCACTTCAAAACTAACATCTTTAAGTGCAGTAATTTTAGTTCCGTCATCTAATTCATAATCTTTACTTACGTTTTCTACTTTAATCATTCTCGATGCCCCTTATATTTATACAATTATATTCATGAAACTATTTATATTTTATATTGACATATTTAAAAACAAGTGATAAAAATGGCAAATGAAAGTAAAATTCAAGAATATTTAGATGCATTAGAACAGGAAAAAATAATGATTGAAACTCATTTTGCAAATATGGAACGCCTTTTAATGGACAATCCCAAATTAGATCAGCAAAAAGCATTCGGACTACTGTCTAACTTTAACACCTTAAATATTCAATATGACCAGTTATGCAATGACATGATCACATTTATCAAAATATTTAAAGGAAACGATGAGCAGGAAATTAGACTCTACAAGACTGAAGAGTTGATAGAGTTATTAGAAAAGGCTGTCGGCCAAATCTAACTGTCAAAATAAATTGAAACACTATCTGTACCGTTTGTAGTTGAATTTTCAGCTACAACTTTACCATTTCTTAAAAGTTGAATAGAAAGTTCACCTTCACCACTGTACCTTTGAGCTTTTATCTCAACATCGTCCCATGCCGCACAATCAAGTGAAAATGTTCTTGTACCGGAACTTGATTTAGAAACAAGATAATCAGGATTACCCATTTCGGCATACCAGTTACCGTCACCTTTGATTACAGCTTTGAATGGATAAGTAGATGACTGATGGTGACTTCCATCATCGTAAATAACATTTAGCGTATCATTTTGAGAAGGTTGTGAATTATTAAAAACAAAAGAGAACAATAATAATGCAATAACAATTATACCCAAAACAATCACAATTTTTCTAGCTATGCCCACATTCCACCTGCTAGGTTTACTTCCATTATTTGCCCTAGCACTATTTTTTTCAGAAAGGAGGTAGGCACAGTTATCACAGTATACAGATGAGGATGCATTTTCGTATCCGCATCTTGGACATTTAACCATAACTTTAATTCCTTTATATTCTTTAATAAACACTTTTAAAAATACTTATATTTAAAGTTAATGGAAAATTAGTTGTTTTTACTGAAACTAAATTAGAATTTAGTGATAATAATTATAGACATTTTCCGCCGTTTTTTGATTCATGCCCTCCGTTTTGGCCAAATCCTCAACTGAAGCATTTTTAATATTATCTATTGTGCCGAATTCTTTTAAAAGATTAACCTTACGTTTTTTACCAATTCCAACGATATCGTCCAGCGAAGAAGCCGATATATTTTTGCTGCGAAGCTTTCTGTGATAAGTTATCGCAAAACGGTGCGATTCATCACGAACTTGCTGAAGCAAGTATAATGCCTGATTATTTTTAGGAATAATAATTGGACGAGATGAATTTGGAGTAAATACCTCTTCAAACTCCTTTGCAAGACCAATGATTGGAATATGAGTGAGATTCAATTTCTCTAAAACTCCACATGCCATGCCCAGCTGTCCCTTACCACCATCGATGACTATGAGGTCCGGTTCGGGATCTTTATCAATCATTTTCAATCTGCGGGTCAGCAATTCCTCCATCATGGCAAAATCGTTCGGTCCGGGAGTTTCCATTTTGAAATGTTTATACATTTTTTTGTTGGGTTTTCCATCCTTGAATGACACTTTTGAACCCACTGCAAATTTACCTGAAATATTACTTATATCATACCCTTCTATTACATGGGGGATTTTTTCAAGCTTCAGGTATTTTTTAAGTTCGATCAATGATGATTCCATCTTTTTCTTTTGATGCTTGATGATTTCAGCATTTTTACGGGCCATTTTAACAAGACGTGCCTTGACACCCTTTTGAGGAACCTTAATGGAAACCTTATTTCCTCTCAAATCACTCAACCACTCTTCCAATAGCTGCTTATCATCAATATCCTCATCCAAAAGAATCTGTTTTGGAACATGCCTGTTATAACCGTAATACTGCTGAATAAATGCGAACATGATTTCCGATGATGAATCATACTGGGATGCGCTCATTAAAAAGTCATCACGACCCACTATCTTTCCGTTACGAATCGGCATGATAATTACAACCACTTCATCATCACCAGGGGCAATGGCTATTACATCCTGGTCCAAATCATCATCAACCAAATCAACAAACTGCTTTTCCATAATCTCTTCAATTGATGTAATCTGGTCCCTTATCACCGCTGCCTTTTCATATTCCTCATTGGCGGCGGCATCCATCATTTCCTTTTTAAGGTTCTTGACAATTGTGGAGTATTTGCCCTGGAAAAACAAATCGATTTTATTGATTATTTCTGAATATTCCTTCTCTGTGATTTTGCCGACACATGGGGCATAACACAAATCTATTTGGGAGTTGAGACAAGGCCCGTTCATGTTACGGCAAGTTCTGATTTTAAATAATGACTTTAAAAACTTGACAGTCTGCTTAACTGATCCGACATCGGTAAACGGACCGTAATAGATTCCATTTTTAGTGACGTTTCTTGTTATAACCAAACGGGGAAACTTCTCATCAGTAATCTTAACATAGGGATATCTCTTGTCATCCTTAAGCTGAACATTATATCTGGGACGATGCTTTTTGATTAAGGTGGCCTCTAGAATCAAAGCTTCCTTTTCGGAATTGGTTACAATGTATTCCAGGCTGTCAAAGTGACTCATCAGTATTTGAGTCTTTGGCCTGTCAAGCTTTTCTCGAAAATAAGATTTTACCCTTTTGATAAGGTTTTTTGCCTTGCCTATGTAAATTATTGTGTCTGATGCATCACGCATGATGTAGACACCAGGCTTGCTCGGCAGGTTATCGGGAGATTTGACTTTTGTTGACATAATCCCACCTAGTTAAGCTCAACATAATCATTGACAATTTTAACTCTGTTGTTTGCAATCATCAAATCCAAAACGCTATTTATTCTGGAAGCAGTCTTTTTGGAAGTGGACCTGAATCCAAAGTTACGTGAAGCTTCCTTTGCAATTTGTTTTGTAGAAACATTATCATTATAAAGCAATACAAGTTCAATGCTTTTTGCGATTTCCTCATCAGATATTAAATCCACATTAGGTTTGTTTCTCTTCCTGACAAGAACATTATTGTTTGAAGCATCATATAAGAAATCACCTATCTTAATAATATCTCCTGCATTTTCAGCCTCATCAATAGCCAAATTAACAGTCTTTTTCAGATTTGAACCTGCCCTTTTAATATTGCAGCTATCCTTAACCCTATTGGTTACTTCCTTAATGTGTATCGGCCCTTCGATATCCACAATTGCATTAACGGATTCTGCCACTTTGGAAATCGGCACGGCATACAAATCGTTTTGAGGAGTTAAACCTATATCAGAAGCTTGGACATAATCGACTATCTCATCCTCCAGTTTTCTTTTACCTGGAAGCTTTTTATCGTCAAAAGCCTTCAATTGGTTTTCATTTTTGAATCTTTCTTTTTCAATTTCCTTATAGTCCTCATTAGCAGTTTGAATGATATTTTCCAAAGCCTGATCTTTTAGCTCTTCGCGAACTTGAGGATTATTGACAGTTACAATAACATCATCACTGGCAGGAATGCTATTTTCAAATCTTTCCCCGTCCAATTCTCTTTCTATTCTTCGCTCTTCTTTTTCTGCAAATGTCAATTCCTCTTCCATTTGAATTATTTTATCGGAATCATCATCACTTGGCCTTGATAAATAATCGTTAGGGTCATATTCTTCAGTTCTGTCCACTACTGAAACATAATCAATTTGTGTTGGGTTTTCAATTTCGTTAAGGGACTTGTTAATGTATTGCATGTCCTTTTTAAATCCTTTAATGGAGTCTCGTATGGATTTGTTTTTATGCTCATTTTTATAATAGACATTATTTTTCCTTAACGGATTGGTTACATCATTTGCACCTTTAAAGTAAATTACTTCCTCACCTGTAGATGCATCATCCGCAATTGGTTCGGCATCACTGATGCTTTGAGAATCTTGAATATCTGAAGCATCATCTTTAAGTATTTCATCATTGATTTCATTATCTTGAGCGCCAATGTCATTAAATTCACTTGATGATTTGGCCACATCTTCTCCGAATCCATTATCTTTAATGTCAATGTCGTTAGAAGTTTCGGCAAAATCTTTTTCAACTTGAGAATGATTGACTTTAATGTCATCTGAAGTTTTATCATTTACAATGTTCTCGGATCCGACATCAATAATCTCCTCATCAACAAATTTATCCCGAATCTTTTCCTCAAATGAATCATTGACCGGTTTTTTATCAAATACATCATCCATGAATTCATCCATGGCCTTGTCAATGACGCGTGTGGCCTCTTCATGAATTTCATCATACTCATCATGACTCAAATCAGGAAGCTCGTCAGTGAATATGTTAAGTTCCTCATCTTCCTCAAAATAATTGTCTTTAGGAGTTGGCCTTTCCAAGTTATCTTCAGAAGGATTAGCTCCGTTGACAATCTCTGCTTCCACTACAAATTCATCCTTAGGCGCAGGCTTGTGAAGTGGAACCTCATCCTCTTCAATGACTTCACCGCGTACCGTTTCAATTTCTTCAGGCTCCAATCTGGATTCGCCACCGACAACATCTGAAATGATTGACTTTACAAAATTGGATCTTCTGGATTTGCTTTTGACTTTCACTTCACGTTGAGGTGTCTCGTCGAAACTTGCATCCTCATGGGCATCGTCATTTTGTTCTTCAACTGTCTCATCGCCACTGTGGTCAACATAAATGTAATCGTCATCAGAACCCAAATCAACCTTATCGCTTTCAGGTTCATGATTTTCTTCGAAAACTATTTCATCATCAACATTATCATTTTCAGGCATTTTTTCATCAATATTGTCATGCTCGCCAACAGGTTCATTTTCTTTTGAGGAATCATCTGATTTTATATTAATTTTATTGCTGAAAATTGGTTTTTTAAATGTGGTTTCTTTAACATCATCATTTTGAGGTGTTTCATCAACAATAATCTCCTCATCAAACGAGTAGTCCATGTCATCTTTTGCGGCATAATCTTCTATGTCAGGCTTTGTTGACTCCTCAAATTCTTCATGCAATTCATCGTTTGAATGGTCAACATAAATGTAATCGTCATCAGAACCCAAATCAACTTTATCTTCAAAATGGCTTTTAACAGAGGCATTGTCAATTATTTCCTCTTCCATTTCATCGTTAGAATCTGAATCCTCATTGAAATCTTTTACTGACTTAAGTGATTCAAAGAATGAAGTTTTAGATGAGTTGTCATCCCCATCTCCATCATCATGCTTAAATATTGATTTGAATTTTTCTTTGAATGACTTTGATTCTGATTCAGAGTCATCTGCATAATCTTTATCATCTTCCCAAACTTCCGCATTGTCTTCCGGTGAAATTCCCTCATCATCTTCCCAGACTTCAGCATCATCATTTTGAGAAATTGGTTCTTCTTCCGCTTCCCAAACTTCTTTATCATCATTTGGTTCGTATTTAGATGTTTCCTCTTCAATTGGAGTTTTTGCATCGTTTTGAGGAGTTTCTTCAATTACTTCCTCACCAGCGGTAACCTCAGCTTCTTCACTAACAACATCATCGATTGGAGTTTCAACATCATCAACAGTTAAATCTTCCTCAACAGAAGAATCAACATTAACATCTGAAGGTGCAGTCTCTTGTTTTTCTTCTAAATTAATTTCCAAATTATTTTCATCAACATCATCTGATGCAACAAACTCTGACGGAGTTTCCTCATATTTTACATCCTCATCAGGAGTATCAACTACTACAAACTCTGACGGAGTTTCCTTTTGAGAACTATTATCTTCATTTATTGGTTTAGAATCGCCAGAAGTTGCTTTTGCATCTTCTCCAAAGAACTCTTCAGGGTCAATTTCTGAAACATCAATCGGTTTTTCCAAAAAGTCACCGTCATCGGCTTTTTCGACTTCTACAAAATCACTTGGACCAATGTCTTCTGCATTGATTTCATTTTCAGCGGCTTCCCTTTCAGCACGTTCTTTTTCCTCTTTTTCACGTGCCAAACGTAATTCTTCTGCTTTTTTCTCAGCTTCAAGTCTTCTTTTTTCAGCCAATTTTTTCTCTTCTTCAGATCTGCGCCTTTCCTCTTCACGTGATTTCTTGATTGATTTTTCAACATTTTCAAGGAGTTTCTTACGTCCCAAATCCCTGTTTCTGTACCAGTCTGTTGACCATAAGTGATAGAGTTTCCAGCCTAAACCTGTCAATACCTGTTCACGAAGTCTGTCCCTGTCACGGGCCACTTTGCTTGAGGCATACATTTTTCCATCGGTTGTGATTCCTAAAATGTATTTTCCAGGATTTTCATCATCTACAATAGCCAAGTCCACCCTAAATCCTGCACAACCGATTTGTCTGTCAACAGTGTAACCGTTTTCCTCCAAAAAGCTTGCGATTGCATCTTCAAATGGCTCTTTTGTGTATGTATCTGGACCCTGAGTTCCTAAAGTCAGGTTTTCAGCATATTCCAAAAATTCTTTCAGGGATTTTACACCATATGGAGGGTTTGCGGTCAGGTTCATGTCATAAGCCTTAAAGTTTGAAAATACTACACATTTTTCCCTTGCACGTGTAATCAATACGTTTAATCTTCTTTCCCCACCGTCCTGGTTTAGTGGACCGAAGTTCAATGACATTTTTCCGTCCTGGTCAAAACCGTATCCTACACTGATCAGGATAACATCCCTTTCGTCCCCCTGAATTGTTTCAAGGTTTTTGACGAAGAATCTTTCCTCCTTATTGTCTGAGAATAACGGTTCGAATTCAGGCCTTTCCTTACGTTTTACTTCCAATGCTTCCAAAATTGCATTTTTTTGTGCTACGGAAAATGTTCCGACACCTAAACTTTTTGTATCGCCGTATTTTTCAAAGTGATTGAATATCTCTTCCACCACATCTTCCGCTTCAAGAGGGTTTTTGGATGATGCTCCTCTTAGGTATTGGGTATTTGGATTGTAATGGAATTTCAATCCAAGTTCAGGGTCTGAATGTGACGGGGATGGATAAACCAATAGGTCATTGTCATAAAATTCACGGTTTGATACTGTAATCAATGATTCATGGCGTGAACGGTAGTGCCATTTAAGCATTTTTACAGGGAAAGAGAGTTTACATAAATGAAGGATACTTTCCATATCCAAAGATGTCGCTTCCTCCTCATCGCTTTCGGCATCAGACATCTGGTCGAAAAATGAAGTTGGAGGCAATTGTTGGGTATCTCCCATAACAACAGCAGTTTTTCCTCTCATGAACGCACCGAGTGCATCTTCAGGTTTTACCTGACTTGCCTCGTCGAAAATAACGACATCAAATTGCAATTCCTCATTTGTCGGGTCCAGGTACTGTGCAATGGACAACGGAGACATCATGAAACAAGGCTTGATTTGCTTAATCATTCCACCGGCCTTTTCCAGGAGTTTTCTAACCGGCATGTGACCGCTTTTACGTGTGAATTCACCAGCCAATATCTTTGCCTGAGGATTTTCTGTTCCGCCGAAAATCTTTGGAATGTTGCTGTTCAGCTTATGGAAAATTCTCTTACGGTTCAGGGTTAAAATCTTTTTGTCCAAGTCCTTGAACTCACGGATTCTGTTTTCATGAAGTTCACCGACAAATGTTGCAAGTTCATGGTTTTCTACGAATAATATATTTAAGAGTGAATCTGCAAAGTTTCCGTCAACCAATGCTTCAATATCATCTTTTTTGATGTTTCTTTTTTCAATTGAATCAACGAACATCTTTGCATTTGATGTTTTTAGAGCATTTTTGGTATTGAGGTATTGTGACCATAAATGAAGACTTGATAGTTGCCCTCTCCAATTATACAACTGTTCCTGCCATGCTTCAAACGGCACATCACCGGTTTCCCTTTTGAAAATCAATTTGCTTCTAGGGTTTAGCTTATCTTTTAGTCTTGACAATACCCTTACAAATTCCTCACCTGCGTCAATGTATTCTGCAAGGTCCCTTTCAGGCTTGATGTCGAATAGGTCCTTACTCATGAGGTCTATTGTATTTTCGGAAAATGTTCCGTCACGTACAAGTGCTGTAAATTCATGCATCCAGCTTGCAATGGCTTTCAAATCATTCGGATTAGCATTCAAATGCCAGTATCCGCCATAGTATTTTTGGCCCAGAGCATTATTGGCTTCGAGGTTTTTTCTGATTTTAATGATTGCCTTTGCCTGTTTGAGCTCACGGATGATATCCTCAATGCTTCCGTTTACAGGAACTGCATAATACCTCTGAACGATTTCAATGTGCTGATTTGAGTTGAAGAAACGGAACCTTTTATGTGAAAGCTGCTGCAGCTCAAAGATAATCCTGTCAATGTCTGCCTGGAAAATGCTTTGGTTAAATTTATCCAAGGCAGGAGCATACTTTTGATATTTCTCAAGTTCCCTGATTAATAGATAAGCATCATCATTGTTGTTGTTCCATGCGCCTGACTTCAGGATACTGCCGTCAATAAGTTCAGCATTCTGTGACTTGATGATTTCAAATGCAGAAAGAGAATTCTGGAATTCATTTAAGGTATCCGGTTTCTTGATTCCGTAAATGTCATAAACCCTTCCACGTTCCACCAAGAAGTTATCCAATGCATGAAGGGAATCGTTTATCAATATTTCAATTTCCCTTAAATCAGCGGGAAGCAAGCTTTTCGGTGCGCATTTGCTCCAAGGATTTTCCTTAGAGATGGTCTGATAGAGTTCAGCCAGGTTTTCCAAAGCTATTTTCATGTCATCCAAGTCTTTAAGGGTGACTGTTTCAGGGCTTTCAAATCTGACCAGCGGCATCAGCGCATCTTTTCTTGCAAAGTGATCATCAGCAGATTCTTTCATTCCATACAACTGAAATGCTGACAGGTTCACTGCAAATACAGGTTTGTGAATAATTTGAGAATAATCATCAAGCTGACGGCGCAATGTTTCCAGCTTACGGATTGTCTGATCAATGTTTAAAGGCTCATGAGCACGCACATTAGTGGCCTTCTGAAGGTCTTTGAGGAACTTTTTACGTCTGGTTTTATGTGAATGCAATTCCAAAACAAATTTACCAAGACCCACAGCTGTAAGTCTGTCCTTTACAACATCCAGTGCCGCCATCTTTTCAGATACAAATAATACTGATTTGCCTTCCGCCAATAGCTCAGCTATTAGGTTTACAATAGTCTGTGACTTACCTGTTCCCGGCGGTCCTTCCACCACAAGGTTACGTCCTGCCTTAACGTCCTGAATAGCTGCAATCTGAGATGAGTCAGCATCCAAAACCTGATACATTGTTCTGTATTCAAGCTGAGAATCAATGTCTTCTTCTTTAAATGCTTCCTGGTCGTTTTTTGCAGGATTGAAAATAGCCTGAATCAGTTCATTCTTGGTTAAGTCAACGTTATCGGCCCAAGCTTCAGGGTTTAAGTCATTGTACATTACGAATTTTGTAAAGCTGAAGAAACCTAAAGCCACATTATGGTTCACTTCCCATCCGTCCATACGTGAAACTGCACGGCGAACGCTTGCAATATAATGGTCAATCACCTCACCGTATCTTTTGAATTCGAAATCGGGAAGTTCAATTCCAGCTTCCAAGAGTTTGGCCTTAAGTGAGATGTTGGTTTGAATATCTTCTCCAGTCCATTCAAGGTTAAATGATTCACCAACCTTCTTCCTTTCCATAGCGACTGGAATCAGAACCAGAGGAGCCTTGTTCTTTTGCCTTGGTTTGGATTTGTCCTTCCATTCGAGAAATCCAACAGCAAGATATAAAATGTTATAACCCTGCTCCTGAAGCATTGTCTTTGCCTGGTTGTTAATGTAATATAATCTTTTTTGAAGTTCTTTTGGGGTCAAATCAGTGGCTAACTTTCTGTCTCCTTCTGAAAACTTAGAAAAATCAAATGGAATGTGGTCCCAAACTGAAGACTTGTCTTCCTTTTTGTCCTTCTTGTTGGCTACAAAATACATTTTGCTGTCTTGTAGAACCAATGTCTGGAAAAGATTTGTCGGGGATTGATTTACTATGGTGATTGTTTTAGCTCTTGCTTTGAAGTTAAGAAGCTGGTTTCTCAATGTTAAGTCCAATAGCTCCCTACGTAAATTCTTAAATTCCTTTTCGATTAAGTTGTTTGATTTGTTTAACATGATGACCCTTTATAGTGTAAAAAAAATTCAGAAATTCATATATAATTATAATCATATTAATTAATAAAGTTTACTAAATAATGTAAATTTAATTAAAATTGAGTAAAAATTAAAAATAAAAAATTAAAAAAAGACAATTAAACTATTTATTAGAAATAGTTATCTGTTTTTATTATAAGGTCCGGAATATTCTATTTTTTCACTGGCAATCCTTGAAGCGAAATTACCTGCAATTTCAGATGATTTGGACAATAATTTTTGAGTAACATAAGCTGCCATATATGTGTCACCGCAACCGGTGGTATCCACAGGATTATCACATTTTACTGCTTCAATTCTTATTTCATCATCACATAGAATTCTAGATCCATGACTCCCATTAGTTATGACCATCTCATCTACATCATAGTCCATGCCTATGATGTTTGCTTCTGACTCATCAAGGAATATTGCATCGACGCCTGACAAAACATTTGTCAAACCGTCAAACTTCGATAATTTTATAGTGTAATTTCCATTTACTTCATCACCAGGGATTCTCAAAAAACCCTGTATTGACAGAAATATCGGAACATTGAAACCTTTCAGATATTCAATAGTTTCTGCAGGAAAATCATAGCGGTTAAGTGGGTTCAACACAAATCCGTCAATTTTTTCAGGCAATATTCTTTCCAAATCGCTTTTGAATATTGAAATTCGTGCAAAATTGCTCAATTGATGTCTGACGTTCAAATCATCAGGATCGGGATAGTCGTTTATAAAAAAATGAGTGTCATCATTCCTGATTACTTTAACTTTTGACAAATCTGGAAAATCCTCGACAAGACTTTCATCACAACAGTTCACAATAGCCAGATAGTCATTGTAAAATTCCTCAAAAACAAAACTCTGATAGTAAGTCGCCCCGCCAACCTTGTAGGACTCATCACCACCAATTCTTATTACATCTTGAGTTACGGGACCTATGATAACCAGTGTCATAATAATACTTTGATTTCAAGTAATTTAAAGTAATCAGTTGAAACTAGTCCAATTCAACGGTAATGTCGACAATATGGTACTCCTGTGAAATTTTATAGATTTCCTTTTTAATAATTTCCACATTCTTTCCGAAGTCCACATCTACTTTCAGAGTCATCACTGAATCGATTCCATCAAGTGACCATATGTGGAAATCTTCAATATCATTGACGCCATCTATTGCAAGGATTTGTCTTTTGAATTCCTCAACGTCAAAGTAGTCCGGAGTCTTTTGAAGCAGGACCTCAATCGCATGGTACAGGTTTCTTCCAAGATTGAAAATAAGCCATAATGCAATTCCTATTGAAACGAAGGGATCAAGGTATGGTGCGCCGTCCCAAACAATTAAAACCAAACTCAATATCAGGATGGCCAGCCATTCAAAGATGTCACCTAGCTGATGGAAAAAGATAGCCTTCTCATTGAATGTTTCACCGCCATGAAGACGATATACAGATAATGATTTGAATATTAAACCTATAATTGCCACTACAAGCATTCCTCCCGCATCAACGCCTTCCGGGGAAAACAACCTCGGAATGGCTTCTGAAAGAATGACAAATGCAAGTATAATAACAAAAACAGATGTGATGACAGCACCTAAAATTGAAAATCTCTGATATCCATATGAATACTTGTCTGTTGAGTCCCTTTGGGCAACATGCTCAAGAATCCATGCTATTGCAATTGATATTGTGTCTGCCATGTCATGAATGCAGTCAGCAAGTATCGCCATACTGTTAGTCGCCAGACCGCCAACTATAACAATTATATTGAATATTAAATTCATGAAAAAAACAAATGCTAAATTCTCACCCGCTTTTTTGTGATGGTGATGTACATCAATTCTCATAACTTTAATTATGTTCATAATACAATAAAAAAGTTATTTAAACTAGATGTTACATATAATAAAGTGAAATTAAGTTATATTTATATAATTAAAAAATGTAAATTATAGTAGTGATTAAAAATGGCAATGGTTGGAACAACAATATTTTCTCATATTTTACCTGTAATTTTCGGACTTTTCTCAATTATACTAATTATTTCAGGAGCATTAGATGAAGACCAGCCTAAATTAGGTTTAGGAATTGCTTTATTTGTTATTGCATGCATTTTCCCATACATTGTCCTAAGCGTTTTAGTCTAGAACTTTTATGAAAGTTTTAGCTTTTTCATTATTTTTTCTAAAAAATATTACTTTATATTCAATTAAAAATACACTATTTTTTCATATTTTTCAACAATAGCAAAATAAACAAACATTTAAATACAACCTGAAAACATCACTAAATTATGACCATCATTAGAGATTTTGAAAAGAAATGTTCTGTTTGTGGCAGAACAAGCATGCAACCTGTTTTATCAAGTACCAATTCCTGGGGATACCCTGACATTGACTTAAGGCCCCCTGAAATGCAAAGAAGCACCATGGACACATGGCTTGAGGAATGCCCTCACTGCGGTTATGTGGCGAGCAATCTTGAAAATAAACTGGAAGTACCTGCGGACCTTTTAAAGACAGATGAATATCTGACCTGTGAAGGCAAAAGTTTCAAATCCGAACTGTCGGAAAGATTCTATAGACATTATCTTATTTCCAAAGCAGAAAATGATTATGAATCTGATTTTTTATCACTCCTGCATTGTGCCTGGACATGTGATGACAATGATGACGCACTTGCGGTTGAAATTAGAAAAATGGCTTTAAAATCCTTGCAAAAAATTGAAGCTCAAGAATACGATGAAAAGAATGCCTTGATACTTATTGAGGCCGATCTTCTCAGAAGGTCAATGCAATTTGATGAGGTAATTAGAAAATTTAAAGATCTGATTTTGGAAGATAAGACTCAAAATGACATCATCACCTTCCAAATCGAACTGTCCATGAACAAGGACAGTGACTGTCATACTGTGGGAGAGGTGATTAAAAAATAATATTCATACCTTTTTTCTTTTTTATATTTAACCAATGAGTTTTACTTCACCAGAATGCAGGCTTGTGCCTATCAACACTTTTTTTATTCCTAAGGCATCCAGCTCGCCGATGGACTGCTTGTTCAGGCCTCCGGCAATTATAAGCTTGTCCTTTAAGTCCTCAAATTCATCCAAAAGCTGCCTGTTGTATCCTTTCTCAGTGCCGACACCTGTGATATCAAGCAAGATTATTTCATTAGGGTCAAGTTCCTTTAGGATTTCCTTGAATTCAGCGAGACTCATATCGAAATTTTTTGACAGAAGCTCATTGTTTTTCACATCTACGCTTACCACAATCCTTTCTTTCGGATACTTTTCAAAGATTTTTCTCATCTCGTCAATGCTTTCAAGAGTTTCTGTCGGTACGATGATTTTGTATGCATAATCCAAGAAGAATTCGAATGCCTCAAGGTTTTTCACGCCTCCATCAAACATGACTGGCAGTATTGTGTTGACCATCCTGATGTCATCAATATTGTGGCCCTGAGATTCAATCAGGTCCAAATCCGCAATGTACATTTCGTCTGCACCGTTCAGTTTCAATCCCTGTGCAATTTCAACAGGACTTGAAGAAGGTGCAAAAATAGTGTTTAGTGGTGTGTATGTGTCTCTCATGCCGGATTTACCGCTTACGGCTTGGTGTTGTTTTAAATCAATGACTGGAATTTTCTTTAACATAATAGATAATTAGAATATCCAAGTATAAAAAGATTTAAAAAAATTCAAGGAGGTGAGGAAAGCATATGTGTTTTTTAGCCTTCCTCAAGTATATAAAAATAATGATCAATTTTGATTAATAACAATATGTTATGAACCTCTACTTATTATTTTTAGTCACATAGTATATAAATGTTACTCTATTTTAGAAAAATTAAAGTAAACTTGAATATAATATTTTTAATTTATAATAAAAAAATAAACCACTTGTTTAATTTGAACATTCAAAATTAAACAATAATTATAAACATTACCAAAATAATAAAACACCAAATTTTTAAGAACCGAAAATGATTAAAATTTAATAAAATTATCTTGATAAAGTTCATTTGAAAAAAATCAGTTTGAAGTAACTAAAAGAGGGAATTTGAAAGATAGTTATAATTGTAAAGTATATATTGCTAAGCTATTGAAGCTACTCCAAACCAATTCCATGAATTATTGAAATTAAAATGGCAGAATTTCAATTTTATTCTTGCACAATAATTATTTATAAATTAATAGTATAAATACTTTTTTATAAAAAAGTATTACTTTATATAATAAAAAAAATAATAAAAGTATTACATAAAAATTTAAAAAAAAACAGGGACTATTCCCTGAAGTTTTCATCAATGTAAGAATCAAATTTTAAGTAAGCTTCATCAATTGATTTCATGATTTGGTCCTGGTTGATTTCGGAAAGCTCATCAAACAGAACTCCAACATCAACGTCAACATCCAATTGATCATTTTCATAATTGAGAACAATATCCAAATCCAAATCTTCAATTTCTTTAGTGGAAATGTTTTTAGAAACTTCACGCTCTAATATTTCACCGAAATCATCAGAAATAGTGGATAAATCGTCTTGAGTTAATTTTTTAAGTTTGGACATAATAATCTAAAAAAAGAAAGGAAAAAGTATTAAGCCTATTGGCCCATACCTTGCATTGCATTTTGAATGGTGGATTGCATTTCTTCAAGTTTTTTCATGACCCTTTCTTCTTGGCGAGCCATGGTTTGTTTTCTTAATTGAAGAGTTTCTAATTTGTCTTCCATTTCAGATAATGCATCTGCGTATTCAACTTTAATAAGTAAAGTTCCAGCTTGTTTGAACACTTCAGTAGAATCATCGGTTTTTTTGAGTTCTTCTAAAGCTTTTTCAGTTTCTTGAATTTGAATTTCAACGTTTTGAACTTGCATGGTTACTGCTTGAGCTTGTTGTTGTAATTGTTGAAACTGATTTAATTGGTTTTGAATGTTTTCAGGAATCTCCATAATATCACCTATATAATTATTTTATTAGTTTGTTAAATTATTTATTTCTAATGCCAGTTTAATCCATTTAATAGCTGAATTGACAGAAGCCCTAAAAGAGGTGGAATCTTCTGCATCAATATTAATTAAAATATTTGAATCATCCAGCTCAATTGTCATGGATGATCTGAAATCCGGAGCTGTTTCAAACTCTAAGATAATAGCATCATAAATTATTTTTGCCTGAGTGCTATTTTCAAATTCAACTGATATGTTACTTTTGACTGATTCAAGAGGAGTTTCATCAATCATGTGCCGCCTCTAAAATCTTTTTAACGTTGATTTGGAATTTGAGTTTTTCTCCAAATTTATTGACGAAATTAATTTTAGCCACTAAATCATCATCTTGAGAAATAATAATAAAATTGTCCTCAGCTATATCTACCAGGTCAATATCTAAAATATCACTTAAGACATTGAGCTTATCAAAACTTGAAACTATTTTCAATTGAGATGGCGCAATGTTAAGCTTTTCATTGTTATCCATTGAGACGCTGATGAGAAGCACAAGCAAGACTTCACCCTTATTGGAGTAAAAGGTTATCTTACTCGGATTTCCCTTAATCTCATTAACAACAGCCACGTTAATTTCATCCAATTCCAGAGCTTTAAGGAGAAGTTCACGCATGTTCATTTTACCCCTATTAACAGAGGTTGAATCTGTAGTGCGTGCTAAAGTTTTACAAAACTTTCTAGTTTTTTGAGAAGGTTTTCTAGAAGTTGAAATTAACATTTAAATCAAAAATAGTAAAAAAATTAGTAAAAGCAAAGAAATTATCTTGCTTTTATTACTCTAGTAGTTTCTGGAACATTTTTAAATAAAATCCTATATCTGCATTTAGGACATTTATTTTCCATGTAGCTTTTATGGTCTACTTCTGCTCCACAACGTGGACATCTATACAAAGCCTATTCCTCCACTTTAATGTCTCTGATACTGCGTGCTGCAGATTTTGCCATAGGAGTTTGTGGAACGTAAGCTCCTCCAGTGAATACTGCACCACATTTTCTGCATTTCCAAATTCCAGCAGCTTGTCTTTTTACATAAGGTCTATCACATTTAGGACAAACATGATTTTTTTTCATGTTTTCTTCAATGAGTTTAACAGATCTTTTTGCTTTTCTTCCGTATCTTGCACCGAACCTACCTGTGATACCAACTTTTTTAGTTCTTGCCATTTATATTCTCTCCGTAATAAATAAAATTTAATTAAACTGTAAATTCTTTGAATTTACATAGATTATCTAAAATAATCATAAAATTATCTAATATGATAATATAGTATAAACTAATATTTAAAGGTTTGCTAAAAATAAGCATTTTTAAGAAAAAACCATTAAAAATGCATAAAAAATATTGATTTAGATGAGAATTTTTTTTACCTATAAATCTTTATGTCACTACTAATAATCTCATCTAAAAATATAATTGATTACCCAACTATTCGAGAGTTGGATAATTAGGACTTTCATTAGTAATTAACAAGTCATGAGGGTGGGATTCTTTAATACCACTACTTGTAATTCTAACAAAGTTTGCTTTTTCTTTCATTGCAGCAATGTCTTTTGCACCGCAATAACCCATAGATGATTTTAAACCACCTACTAATTGGAATAAAATTTCTGCAATGGTTCCTCTGTATGGTACAGCACCTTCAATTCCTTCAGGCACGTATTTAGTATGGTTCATTTTACTTTTTTGACCTTGGAAGTATCTGTCTGCTCCACCATCATACTCACTGGTCATTGCACCCATGGATCCCATTCCACGGTATTTTTTGTATTGTTTTCCGTTCATTACAACAATTTCACCAGGAGCTTCTAAGGATGCTGCAAGTAAGTTTCCGAGCATTACTGCATCTGCACCAGCACCGATAGCTTTTGCAACATCACCGGAATATCTGATACCTCCGTCTGCAATTACAGGAACGCCTGAATCTGCAGCAGCATCAGCCACATCAGAAATAGCAGTGAGTTGAGGTACACCAACACCTGCTACAATACGGGTGGTACACATTGAACCCGGACCGATACCCACTTTAAGTGCATCTACACCCATGGATATTAAGTCTTCAGCTGCCTGAGCGGTAGCAATGTTACCAACACATAATTCAGCATCAATATTATCTTTAATGGTTTCTGTGAATTTAACAACGTTCATGTTATGAGCATGAGCACAGTCAATGGAAATGACATCTGCACCAGCCTGGTCAAGTGCCATAGCTCTGTCCAAATCAAATGGACCGCATGCAGCTGCAACCAAAAAATCTCCGTTTTTGTCACGTGCAGCATCAGGGTATTGTGATTGATTTAAGATATCTTTAATAGTAATAATTCCCACTAATTTTCCGTCACGGACAACAGGAAGCCTTTCAACCTTATTTTCATAAGCAACATTCAAAGCCTCTTCAGCGGAAACCCCTTCCTCAACTGTAACGACATCGGAAGTCATTATTTCCTTAATTGCAGTGGAAGGTTCTGATTTTAAAACAGGCCTGATATCCCTTTTTGAGATAATACCCATAATCTTATCACCATCAACAACTGGCAAACCACTGATAAGTTCATTGCGCATTATCACTTGAGCTTCAGCTACAGTGGAATCAGGTGAAATGGTTATAACATCACGAATTGTTAAATCTTCAGCGTTTTTAACTTTTTTAACTTCTTCAACTTGTCTTTCCAGTGAGATGTTTCTGTGGATAACTCCTATACCCCCTTGCTGTGCCATAGCGATTGCAAGGTCTGCTTCAGTTACGGTATCCATTGCCGCACTTAAAACAGGAATGTTTAATTTTATTCCTTTACCTAATTCGACAGTAGTGTCGATGTCCTTAGGTTCAACATAACTTGCATTTGGAGTTAAGAGAAAATCATCAAAAGTATAAGACATTCTTGCTTCTTGAACTTTTTTTGAATATGACATAAATTACACCTAATTAGAATGAATCACATAATTCTTTGAGCTCTGCAACTGCGGTATGGTGGATTTTACCGGTGTTTCTGTCACCGCCAACACATGCAGCGCCTCTGATACCAACAACATCACAACCGATATCATGTAACGGTTTGAGCTGTTCTTTTTTGACAGATCCTGCAAGTGCAGTCAACAATCCATAGCCGTGAGCTTCTTCAACAAATTCTTTTAATTGGTCAATATCCAGATAATCAAATAAGGTATGACCGTCTTTAACAGCAGTGTCAAGCATTGCAAGGTCGCATCCGGCATCTTTTGCCACTTTTGGAATTTCCATAGGACCTACAGCACCTACACGGTGAGCATCAGCATAACCTGCTGCCACAATAATAGTATCTTCACTAACATCTTTTACAGTTTTTACAACATTTTCCATGACTTCAACTGCTTCATCATGGTCTTTTGTTCCATATAATCCAACTTTAATATAATCTGCTCCGGAAACGTGAGCGCCCATTGCTGCAAGGGAAACTGTACCCGGTTTGTAAGGCACATCACCCAAAGTTGCACTTACAAGCTTGTCTTCAGGAGTTAATTCCCTGATTTCTTTAATTACCCAAGGGAAATTAGCACCTAAAGAACCTTCTTTAGGATTTTTAACATCAACAATATCTGCTCCACCTTTAATTGATTCAAGAGCTTCTTCACGATTTATAGGACTTATTAATAGAAGCATAAATTTCCTCCAATATTATATTATAATATAATAATATTACTTCCTTATTATTTATAATATTATTGCTTTTTGGGGAAATTTTTTAAAAAAATAGAATTAATAAGGAGAATCATTATCCCGAACATTGTTTTTGATTACCCCATGTGCTTTGGGATAGAATCCAACATCTGTTGATAACTTTCTCATGTTTTCAATTATTTCATTTGTAGGAATTGACACCGGACAGTTCAATGTGCACAATCCGCATAAGGTACACATGTAAAGGCCTGAATTGTAGCATGTCTCATCATCTTCAATGAATTTTGACATCGCAACGCCACGACCGCCCAGATAGTTGTTGAATCCGAACTCATTGCCCACGGCATTATATACCGGACAGTGAACAACACAGTTTCCGCATCCTATGCAGTACAGGCATTCCGGTGTTGCATCACTTCTTCCGTTGTCAAGTAAAATTACAACAACCTTTTCGGCACCATACATATTTTTCAGGAGCTTTTTTTCAATGTCAGCTGTTTTTGACGGCCCTGAAATAACATTCATATATGAAGTAACATAGTTTCCAGTAGCAAAAATTGTCTCCAGCTTTACAACAGAGATTGCATCTTCCAAAGTAGGTACAATTTTATCAATTCCAGCTACGATTATATGCAAATCTTTTAGTGAAACTATTGAAATATTGCCCTCATTGTGAACCATTACAAGGGATCCCTCTTCGGAGGCTATAGCATTGGCTCCACTTATACCTACATTGGCATTTTCAAGGCGTTTTAGAACATCATGCCTGACAACCTCCATGATTTCCCTGGCTTCAGGATTGACATTAACGTCCAAGGATTCATTGACAATGTCTGTGATTCTTGAAATGTTCAAATGGGAAGCTGGTCCTGTCGGATGAACCGGCTTATTGTCAGTCTTTTTAAGCTGTAAAATCCTGTCTCCCAAATCTGTTTCAACAATGTCAATGTCAGTATCCTTAAGATGATTTTTAAGGTTGATTTCTCCCAATGTATTGGATTTTGCCTTAGCTATTGCAGTGCAGCCATACTCCTCAAGCAATTCATCGATAATGTCAAGCGCATCCTGTGCGGTGTCCGCTATCCTGAAATCAATGTCATTGCGTTTGAATGATTCAAGCGCCAGGGCAAACAGCTCATCATTATTTTCAATTGAGTACTCCTTGATTTCCTGAACCCTTTTGATAAGTCTTTTAGTGGATGGTGAGTCCTTTATGGTGTTTGACCTTCTTTTAACTGTGTTGAAGGATTTTCTCATTGTTTCAAGTTCACTATTCTCCATCTATACCACCATATTTAACTAAAAATTCTGTCAGGTCCAAAACTTCAACATCATCATTTTCCAGATTGAGCTTGCAAAACGGACATGGTGTCACTAAGGTTTCACAGCCGGTTTGCTTTGCCTGTTCAAGACGTGATGAAGCCATCTGATTAGCAATTTCCGGATATGCTGACTTTACACCACCGCCAGCACCGCAGCACAGGCTGTTTTCACGGATATTATCCATCTCAATCAGGTTTGCAACAGATTTGATAACATTTCTAGGCTCATCAAAAACATCACAGTGACGACCCAGATGGCATGAATCATGATATGTGACGTCCAAATTCTTTTTGGACAAATCAAGTTTACCGTCACTTATTAAATCATTCAATAATTGGGAAATGTGGACTACATCCAATCCTTCATAATCCTCTTTCAATGTCTTATAGCATCCCGCACAGGAAGTGATGATTTTTTCGCCTTTAAGAATTTCGGTGTTCTTTTTGATCTGCTCAGCTGCCTCATCAATAAAACCAGTCCTCAGCAAAACAGATCCGCAACATTTTTCATCATCCAGTGTGTGAAAATCCACACCGGCTATTTCTAGAATTCTTTCAGTTGCCTCAGCAATGCCTGTCTGCTTCTCGCGTGCGGTGCATCCTCTGAAATATAACATAAATTATTCCTCTTCGTCGTCAAGAGTGATTTCATTCTGTATTGCTACCTGCTTTACAATGGTATTCATGTCATTTTGCAGTTTATCCACAATAAAGTATAATCTTAAAACTGTGTAGAACAATATTATGAATACTAAAATGATTATAAAGTCCAAACCACGGGTTATACCGACCATTCTAGCGAAAGAGTTACTTAGATTTGGGAAAAGTGAAAATATTGCTACGATTATCCAAAAAATAGACCACAATATTGTTGTAAAGAAAGAATTTTTCCCCCTCAAATATCTAAATGCAAACCACACTATGGCTAGGATAGAAATTATTGGAAATATAAAAGAATATAAAAGCATTTTACCACCTTAAAATTGATGTTTTATCATTTGAAGCAATATCTTAATTGCAACACTAACGTTTGTGCCTTTGGCCTGAGTCTCTGGAGTGTAAATAGTCTCAATCGGAACTTCTGCAAATGGAATATTATTGTCATTGATTTCACGAATGAATTCTGAAGATATGAGATATCCTGTAGCGTTAATGCTGATTTTATCCAAGGCTTCCCTAGTGATTGCCCTGAAACCTGTTTGTGAGTCGCTCACATTAACCCTATAAAATATCCTTGTTAAAAAGTTCATTATCGCATTGGCGTAGTTTCTGCTTCTAGGCATGTCCTTAAGTGGCCTTACACCAATTACAGCCTGAGCTTCACCTATAACCAACGGTTTTATGACAGCATCCAAATCGTCAGCGGAATGCTGGCCGTCAGAGTCCATGCTTACAATATATTTTGAATTGAATTTCAAGGCAGCGTCAAATCCAGTCTGGGTTGCAACACCCACCCCCCTGTTAATGAGCAATGAATAAACATGAACCTTATCAGGATATTTCCTTTTAGACTCAAGAATAACGTCTAAAGTATTGTCTGATGAACCGTCATTGACAATGACCATATTATATCCTTTCTCTGCAATTGCTTCGATTACAGGTTGGATTCTTGTTGCCTCATTATATGCGGGAAGGACCACATATGTGGCATCCTTATCCTCTTTAGTTATTTTATATTCCATTTTACACCTTGTTATAATGGTCCTGCATCCTCTTTTCCTTCACGCATTCCCATTCCAGCTTCTTTTCTCATCGCCTTTCTATGATACATCATCTTGATTAGGTTTTGTGCATGTTCACGAGCCCTGTTTTCCGCAAGCTTTGCAAGTTCAACAGGATCCTCTTCCTCATCTTCATGGACAAACACTTCCAGAATATGTGTGTTGGTCATCAGCTGTGCATTTATCAGTCCGGTTGATGCCTCATGAGCACACATCTTATCTTTTTCCATAGGGCCAGGCATTCCAAGTGCCATTACAATATCACAGTTTTCTTCTTCAATGAGAATCTTTGCAGTTACAGGCAAATCTTTTACGCCCGGAACTGTTTCACGAATTATCTTTAAATCATAAGCGTTATTTTTAAGCTCGTCAATAGCTGCTGAAGCCATATCAAAACGAGCAAATGTTGTATCACAAATTCCAATTCTCATGCAAATTCACCTTATGAAAAAATATGTTTTTAATAATATAAATGTTTAGTTAAAAATACAAAAGTATTATTATTTATTACTTTGAGTAATACTTTCGATGTCAAAATTATGAAAAAAATCTGATTTAAAAAAAAATTAGTTTTTATTGAACATTTCCAAGAACTTATCCTTAGCTTCTTCTATTGTTAATGGATAGTCATTTTCCATGTCAAAACCTTCCTGTTCAATCTTTTGGAACAGTTCAGTTACTATAGGTACTTTCAAATTTGCCTGTTCAAGAATTTCAGGTTGTGCAAATATCTCTTTTGGAGTACCCTCTGCAATCAATAATCCATCAACTAAAACAAATATCCTTTGGGCATAGTTCGGAACTAAATCTACTTCGTGAGTTGAGATTATAATTGTGATTCCTTCATCATTTAAATCCTTCAATAATTTTTGTAGATTAACTACACCTTGAGGATCCAAACCTGCTGTAGGCTCGTCTAAAACCATAATTTCAGGTTTCATGGCAAGAATACCTGCAATAGCAACCCTTTTCTTTTGACCTCCACTTAAATGATGAGGTGCTTTTTTCTCAAAACCACTCATTCCAACACGAGAAAGAGCCTCTTCAACTCTGTCCTGAACTTCTTCCATAGGCAAACCCAAGTTAAGAGGTCCAAATGCAACATCCTCTTCAACTGTTGGAGCGAATATTTGATCATCAGGGTTTTGGAATACAATACCCACTTTTTGCCTGAATTTGAGCAAAGATTTTTTATCGTATTTCAATTCTTCACCATCAATAAACACCTGTCCTTCATCAGGTTCGTAAATACCGTTCAGGTGAAGAAACAAGGTAGATTTACCCGCACCGTTTTTACCTAAAAGAGCTACCATTTCACCCTTCTCTACTTTTAAACTAACCCCTTTAAGGGCCTGATAATCTGAATTATAAGAATATTTAATATTTTTTACTTCTAACATTTTAATCCTCCCTTTTTCGTGGTACGTAAACAGGAAGTTCACCTGTGTATCCCCTTGAATCTAAAGAATGTTGCAGTGTTTCACTTTTGTCAAGAGACCTTAAAAAAATTGTACTTGCAAGGGCTCCCAGTGATTTAAAAGAACCGAAATAAGTACTGTATCCCAGACGTGTTTCCTGTGCTTTCTGCATAGTGTCAATTTCATTTAAGAAAATGAATATTGTATTATACATTAAAAGTGCTATTTCAATAACGATTTTTGGAACTTTCAAGGTTTCCAAACAATGCAAAATTTTTGCGATTGGTGTTGTTAAAGCTAAAAAACCCAGTAACGGCAAACATCCTATAACTCTAAAGAATGTGTAAACACCATAATGAAGTGAATCTGTTGTAACTACAATTCCAAAAATTCCTGTTTCATAAATTACTTCACCCTTACCGAAGAAGAAAATTAAAAAAATACAGGTCAATACAACAAATACCATGGGAATGGATAAAAATTTCAAATAGGAACGAATATTAATTTTAGCTATTGCCAAAATGACAATTGACATAGCAATGAAAATGAAAATATCAAAATACAGATTATCCAATGCTAAAGTTAAGACTAACAAGAAGATTGTTATAAACAATTTTAAATAAGGATTTGTTTCTGTTAAAGCATTATGATGCGCAATATAATCCATGTCAAATTTCATAAAATCACAAAAAAAGAATTAATAAAGAAGAAAAATTATTCTTCTTTACCTTGTCCTCTCCAGTAACCGAAGAAGTAACCAATGATGATTGCTCCTATAGCTGCTTGAAGAGCGAATAATAAACTTTCTATTTCACCAC
>NZ_CAMJCX010000013.1 GCF_946404245.1 uncultured Methanobrevibacter sp. | reverse complement strand
ATGGTTCCAGAATTAAAAAAGCGGCGCAGTCCGTAGTAAATGAGTATATGAAAGGCAATCAGGTAGTAGTTGTAGTTTCTGCAGTAAATAAGACTACTGATGACTTAATTGGTTTATCCAATGAGGCAATAGGTTCAAGTTTAACAGACAAGCAGAAGGCAGAAATTATGGCTATGGGTGAATTAACCAGTGCTAGGGTATTCTCAGCAACTATTGAATCTTTAGGTGTGAAATCTGAGTTTATTGACCCTTATAATGAATTATGGCCAATTATGACTGATTCCAATGCTCTTGAAGCTAAAATTGATTTCAGCTCCACTAATAAAAAGATTAACGGTATTGAAAATCTTATAAATCAGGGAATTATTCCTGTTATTTGCGGATTTTTAGGAAAAGGGCCAAGCGGTGAAATTACAACCTTAGGTAGAGGTGGAAGTGACATTTCTGCATTTTTAATAGGTCACTGTTTGAATGCAAATGAAGTGGTCATTGTCACTGACGTTGATGGTGTAATGTCAACAGACCCTAATAAAATTGAAGAGGCTGAATTATTAGAGGAGATAACTGTTGAAGAAATGAGGGATTTAGCCACTCATGGTGCTCAAGTTTTACATCCTCATGCATTAAAATATAAAGATCCATTAATAAGTGCAAAAATTATTAATTTCGCTAACGGCGATTTAAGTTCAAAGGGTACACGTATCACAGGACCCTTTGAAGGAGATATATTAAAATCCGTATCTCTTTACAAGGACCCTATTTCACTTATAGTTCTCGTTGGAGAAGCTATGCTTAAAAAAGTTGGACTTCTTGCTGGTTTAACAGGATGTCTGGCTAAAAATAACATAAATATTTTCGGAATTTCTGCAGGACAGAATTCTATTACAACATTTGTAAATAAGAAGGATGCAGAACAGGCTTATCATATTTTACATAATTTAGTTGTAGAAACTGAAGCATTGAGTTCTCTTTCATTAGGCAGAGACACTGCAATGATTACTTTAGTTAGTCCAGATATTATTGAAACCCCAGGAATCATTTCTGGTATTACAGAACCACTTAGAAAAAATGGCATTAATATTGTTGAAATCACATCATCTCAAACAGCAGTAGTATTATTTGTTGATTGGAAAGATGGTGAAAAAGCATGTAAATTAGTTAACGAGGTTTTAGAATGAGATTTGAAGGAACATATGTTGCAATGGTAACTCCTTTTGATAAAGATAAACAAATTGATGAGGAAGGATTCAGATCCAACATTAATTATTTAATCGATCAAGGAGTAGACGGTTTAGTTGGTGCAGGAACCACTGGTGAATCTGCTACAATCACTCACGAAGAACATCAAAGAGTCATTGAAATATTAGTAGATGAAGTTGATGGAAGAGTGCAAACAATCGCAGGAACTGGAAGTAATGCAACTTCCGAAGCACTTTCTCTTACAAAGTTCTCTGCAGATGTTGGTGCTGATGCCGCATTGTTAATTACTCCTTACTACAACAAACCGCAACAACATGCTTTAGTAGACCATTACAGCACTATTGCTAGTAAATGTGACATTCCTCTTATCGCATATAATGTGCCATCACGTACCGGATGCGATATTGCTGTTGAAACTGCAGTTGAATTGGCAAAAGTGGATGGTATTGAAGCTATTAAAGAGGCTGCAGGCAGTGTTGACAAAGTATCTGATATCTATAGGGCACTTTCACGTGAAGGACTTGAAGATGATTTCAATATTCTTTCCGGTGAAGACTCATTAACATTGCCAATAATGGCTGTTGGTGGAACTGGTGTAATCAGTGCATCTGCAAATGTTGATGTAAAAAGAATGGTTTTAATGGTTAACAGTATCTTAAACGATGATTATACAAGAGCATGTGAGCTTCACTATGAAATGCTTGATTTAATCAGAGCTCTTTTCGTTGAAACTAATCCTGTTCCTGTTAAAACTGCAATGAGATTAATGGGATTCCCGGCAGGACCTTTCAGACAACCATTATGTGATATGAAAGATGAAAACTTAGAAATTCTTAAAAAAGCATTAAAAGAATCTAATTTAATTTAAGTTGGTATTATTATGATTAAAGTTGCTGTAACTGGAGCTGCAGGAAGAATGGGCTCCGGCATTATTAGAAGAATCACACAACAAGATGATATGGAAGTAGTGGCAGCTATTGAAATGCCCAATACTCCTTTAGCAGGCAAAGATGCAGGTATTCAAGCTGGCATTGATGAACTTGGTGTTGAAATTGTAGGCTCTGAAAAATTGGAAGAAACCTTAAAAGCATCAGGTGCTGAAGTACTGGTTGATTTTACTATTGCTCCTGCTGCTGTTGAAACAATAAAAACCGCTACCTCATGTGGCGTTAATGTTGTTGTCGGAACAACAGGTTTCACTGATGAACAGATGGCTGAAAACGTCAACAACGTTAAAGAAAATAATGTAGGCGCTGTCATTTCATCAAATATGGCTATTGGAGTAAATGTGTTCTTTAACACTTTGAAAAAATTAGCTCCATTATTATATGATTATGATATTGAAATTATTGAAGCACACCACAACCAGAAAAAGGATGCTCCTTCCGGAACTGCTATGACTGCATTTGAAGTCATTGCTAAAGAGCTTGACCGTGACCCTGATGAAGTCGGTGTTTACGGAAGAAAAGGTTTAGTCGGCAAAAGAACTTCTGAGGAAATAGGTGTTCATGCAATCCGTGGTGGAGACATTGTCGGAGATCACACTGTAATGTTTGTTGGTGAAGGTGAAAGATTAGAAGTTAAACATCAAGCACATACTAGAGAAGTATTTATTGCAGGTGTTATAAGAGCTATTAGATATGTCCCTACTGCTGAAAAAGGTATTGTAAGCAGTATGAATGATGTATTGGGATTGGAATAGGTGAGTAATATGGTAAATGTGGGAGTACTCGGAGCAACCGGGATGGTTGGTCAAAGATTTATTCAATTGCTTGAAAATCATCCGGATTTTGAAATTACAGCTTTAGCAGCATCTTCTCGTTCTGCTGGTAAAAGATATGAGGATGCAACAACCTGGTATATGAATAATGAAATGCCAGAATCCGTTAAAGACATTGAAGTTGTAGAAACCAGTCCTGATGCTATGGATAATGATGTTGATATAGTATTTTCATCTCTTCCTGCTGATTTTGCGTTAAAAGTTGAAAAAGAATTCGCTAAAGATTACGTTGTTGCAAGTAATGCAAGTGCACACAGAATGAAAAAAAATATTCCTTTAGTGATTCCTGAAGTCAATCCGCAGTGCTTAGACATGATTGATGCTCAGCAAAAGGAAAATAATTGGGATGGATTCATTGTAACCAATCCTAACTGTTCAACTATTGCTTTAGCTTTAACATTAAAACCAATTGTTGAAAATTTCGATGTAAAATCTGTTAGAGTTTCAACCATGCAAGCTGTATCCGGTGCAGGTTATAACGGCGTACCATCAATGGCTATTATTGATAATCTTGTCCCTTACATTGGTGGGGAAGAAGAAAAAATGGAAAGTGAATCCCTCTATCTGTTGGGTTCATTCGATGGAACTGATGTAGTTAATGCAGATTTCAAATTAAGTGCATCCTGTCATAGGGTACCTGTTATCGATGGTCATACTGAGGCAGTATTTGTGGAGTTGAATGATGACTTTGATGTTGCTGATGTTAAAGATAGTATGGCAAATTTCAAAGGATTGCCACAAGAACTAAATTTATATTCTGCTCCTGAAAATCCAGTAATTGTCAAAGAAGAAAATGACCGTCCACAACCAAGAATGGATAGAAATGCCGGTAACGGTATGGCTGTTACTGTTGGCAGATTAAGAAAAGACCAAGCATTTGATAACAGTTTTAAATATGTTCTTGTTGGACATAATACTATTCGTGGAGCTGCTGGAGCTTCAATATTGAATGCTGAATTAATTAATGATAAAATACTCTAATTTTATCAATTTATTTTTCTTATTTTTTTTAATTTTTTTTATTTTTTCTATCTTTTTTCTTATTGTTTTTATTTTCATTTTTAGATTAATTTAAGGGTTTAATTTAAATAGTATAAAAGAAATATTTAATAGCAAGGAATTATATTGTACAATCTATCGACATATTCGAATTCATAATAGGATAGTAATTTGAAGTCGATATTGGGATAAAATTTAAACTAAGGGATAGAATGGAAATAGGAATTGATGCTGAAAAAGATACTTTACAATCTTTAATTCGATCTTGCCTATTGGAACTTAATAAGTTAAAATTAGATTTAACTGAACTTGAAGTTGAACGAGCTAATGATAACACTCCACTGAGGATAAAAGAACTCGAAAAAGATATTGTAGAGAAAGAAAAAGAAGTTTCTGTAATAAAATTCAAAGCTGAAGACGAAATCAATCTTTTGAAAAGACAGCTTGAAGAAAAAGACAGTTTAATCAAAAATCAAGAAGATAGAATCTATGAACTTGATTATGTTAACAATTCACTTGATGAAATCAAGGAATATTTTGCCGAACAATTAAGAGATTATAAGAAAAAAGAGTTGGCAGATGTTAATGATAGATTAAACGAGTCATTTAAAAGTGTAGCTGAAAAAGAAGCTCAAATTAACGCTCTTTCTAGAACTATTGATGAATACAAAATCAAAATTATCAAACTCGAAAATAATGTCGAGTCTAAAACCCAGATTTTGGAACTTGAAAAAGAACTTGAGCTTAAGAATAATGAACTGCTTTTAAAAGAAAATGAAATTTCTCAAACTAATAGTCAGATTGACATTTTAAAAGAGCAATATATTCCTAAAGAAGAATATGATGACCTTCAATCTTCTTTCCAGACTAAAATTAATGAAATGGCTGATGAAATCAGCGATTTAAAAGAAGAAACTATCCCTAAAAAAGATTACTTTGATCTCCAATCCCAATTTGAAAATGAAATTTCTAGTTTGGATAATCAGATTAGTACCCTTAAACAAAATTCTATTCCTAAAGATGAGTATATTTCTCTTCAAACTAGATTTGAAAATGAATTGGCATCAAAAGATACTCAAATTGAATATTTAAAAGAGAAAACTGTTCCTCGTGAAGAATTCATTACTCTTCAATCTAATTTGGAAAACCAAATTGCTTCTAAAAATAATGAACTTGAGAATTTAAAACAGAATACTGTTCCTCGTGAAGAATTCATTACTCTTCAATCTAATTTGGAAAACCAAATTGCTTCTAAAAATAATGAACTTGAGAATTTAAAACAGAATACTGTTCCTCGTGATGAGTTTATCACTCTCAAATCCGAGGTTGCCCATAAGGATAATGAACTCAGGTATCTAAAACAGCAAACTGTCCCTCGTGAAGATTATCTCAATCTTCAAAATGAGTTGAACAGGAAAAATGATAAAATCAAAAGATTGGAAGAGATTAATACTTTCTTCAATGAGCTTCAAGAAGAACAGGAAGCTTATGATACTATTGAAAGGACCCCTCCTTTCAGGTTAGAGAAAAAACAACACAGGTAATTTTACCTGATTCAAATTCCTTAATTGGAGTTGCTTCTGAGTCTTAAAGGGATTTAATATCTCTTTCTTTTTTTTAATTTTTTTAAATTTTAATTTTTATTCACGGTTATCTACATATTGCATTTATTTTAATATTATTTTGTGCAACTTGTCCATTTAATAGTCGGGGACTACAATAATTATGGTAATGTTTGTATCAAATATTAAAATAATCAATCGTTATTGTAAGTATTTGCACAATAATTTTTTCCCAATATTTGGTTAATTTCTTTTTCTTACTTTTATTTACTTTATACCATAAAGTATTTATATAACCTTAAACTCATGTATTATGTAGAAAGGTTTAGTCAACACTATAAACTTATTTTCTCATGTTGATAATTAAACTGATCTAATTATTTATAAAATTAAAAAAAGGTGATTATTAATGGCACAAGGACAACCAATTTTTATTTTACCTGAAGGTACTAACAGGTCTGTCGGTAGAGATGCACAAAGAAATAACATTTTAGCTGGTAAAGTATTAGCTGAAACTGTAAGAACTACTTTAGGTCCAAAAGGAATGGACAAAATGTTAGTTGACGGACTTGGTGACATTGTTGTAACCAACGACGGTGTAACAATCTTAAAAGAAATGGATATTGAACACCCTGCAGCAAAAATGCTCGTAGAAGTAGCAAAAACCCAAGAAGATGAAGTTGGAGACGGTACTACTACTGCAGTTATCATTGCTGGAGAATTATTGAAAAAATCTGAAGGATTACTTGATTCTGACATTCACCCAACTATCATTGCTATGGGATACAGAAAAGCAGCAGAAAAAGCACAAGAAATCTTAGATGAAATCGCAATCGATGATGTAGATTCCGAAACCTTATTAAAAGTAGCTATGACTGCTATGACCGGTAAAGGAACCGAAGCTGCACGTGAATCATTAGCAAAATTAATCGTAGACGCTGTAGAAGCAGTTGAAGAAGACGGCGCAGTTGACATTGACAATATTAAAATCGAGAAAAAAGATGGAGCTGTTGTTGAAGAATCCAACTTAGTTGAAGGAGTAATCATCGACAAAGAAAGAGTACACCCAGGTATGCCATCTGAAATCAAAGGCGCAAAAATCGCATTAGTTAACGCACCATTAGAAGTAAAAGAAACTGAAATGGACGCAGAAATCACTATTACCGATCCTGCTCAAATGCAAGCTTTCATTGAACAAGAAGAAAAAATGGTTAAAGACATGGTTGACAAAGTTGTCGCAGCTGGTGCAAACGTATTATTCGCACAAAAAGGTATCGATGACTTAGCACAACACTACTTATCCAAAGCTGGCGTTTTAGCTGTAAGAAGAGTTAAAAAATCTGACATCGAAAAATTATCCAGAGCTACCGGTGCTAACGTAATTACAAACTTAGATGACTTAGCTCCTGAAGACTTAGGTGACGCTGGTATTGTAGAAGAAAGAAAAATCTCCGGCGAAGACATGATCTTTGTTGAAGAATGCAGCGGAGCTAAATCCGTAACCTTATTCGTAAGAGGATCCACCAAACACATCGTTGACGAAATCGTAAGAGCAATCGAAGACGCAATCGGTGTAGTAGCAGCTACCGTAGAAGACGACAAAGTTGTTGCTGGTGGAGGAGCTCCTGAAATCGCAATGGCTAAACAACTCAAAGACTACGCAGAATCCATTTCCGGTAGAGAACAATTAGCTGTAAACGCATTTGCAGAAGCTTTAGAAATCGTACCAAAAACCTTAGCTGAAAACGCAGGTTTAGACAGCATCGACTCCTTAGTAGATTTAAGAGCTGCACAAGAAGACTCCTTCTACATGGGATTAGATGTATTCACTGGTGAAGTAGCAGACATGAAAGAAGCTGGCGTAATTGAACCAAAACGTGTCAAAAAACAAGCTATCCAATCTGCATCTGAAGCAGCTGAAATGATTTTAAGAATCGATGACGTAATTGCATCAACAAAAGGCCCTGAAGACATGGGTATGGACCCATCCATGGCTGGCGGAATGCCTCCAATGATGTAAACATAAAGAAATTTTTATAATTTCTTTTCTTTTTTTATTTTTATGAAAGACAGGCTATTTTTTGTATCATCTGTTAATGATGAGCTATATTACTTAAAAGACACTATTTTTGTTAAGTTTAATGTTAAACGTAATGGATTTTCAACTTCTAAACTGAATGGCGGATTTTCACGTAATATTCAAAGTGTTTTTAACCATCATTTATCTCAGGAAAATATTGATTATTTGGAAAATCATGATGTTGAGGATTATTTAATACAGCATTGCTGGTCATTAAATATTGATTCTGACCACACTACAGGTTTGGTAACGCTGGCAAGGATGGAAAATGTTAGTGTTGTTTATAAAACATTCAAAAACATAGAGGTCATGGCAATAACAACTGCAGGTGTTAGGACAAATGCTTCCAGAGCAGGAGATCCCTCATCATACTATGAAGAGAACGGTAAATTTGGAACCATAAACACTATATTGCTGACAAATGTTTGTTTGGCTGAAGAAACATTGCTTGAAGCTTTCATGACTGCAACAGAAGCAAAAACAGTAGCATTGAACAGCCTAAAAATCCCATCACAATATTCTAATCATTATGCAACAGGCACTGGAACTGATGGTCTTGCAGTATTTTCAAATTTGGAATCAGATAACATATTGACAAATGCAGGCAAGCATTCCAAGCTTGGCGAACTGATAGGCCAGGCTGTAATAGAGTCAGTTAAAAAAGCTGTTAGAAAACAAGTTTGGCTCACTCCAAAATCCCAATCAAATGTTTTGGTTAGACTGAATAGGTATACTTTAGATATCAATAAGTTTTATGATGAACTGGATTGCGATAAATCGGAATTTATTATTGAACTTCAAAAGGAAATGAAAAAACAGGACAATGTTGCAATTACAAGTTCAGTTCTAAATCTAATTGATGAAGTTGAGGATAATTTAATTGAAAAAGAAGATGCGTTAGTTTTAGCCAAAAATATAATAAAAGAAAATTGTAATAGTTATCCAATAAGAAAATTATTGGAATATTGGATTAACTATTTTATTCATTAGGTTTAAAATCAACTAATTCTCCATTATCTTGAACAATTTTTGCAATTGATTCTTCTGCAGCAGTTAGCTTATTATTGCATAATTTAACCAGTTGCATTGCTTTGTTAAATTCGTCAATTGCATCATCTAATGGAACATCTCCATTTTCTAATTTTGTAACGATTTCTTCCAATTTTTCCAAACTTTCTTCAAAACTTAAATTTTCCATCTATATCACCTTTGTATTTACTACTCCGTCATCAAATTCAACATCAAGTTTGTCTCCAGATTTGACATCTTTTGCTGAAGATACAACTTTTCCATCTATTTTAGCATATGTGTATCCTCTTTTCAATGTAATCAGAGGATTCAAAACTTCCAATTTTGCAACATGTCTTAAGAATACCTCTTTTTTCATTTTTGTAATTTCTTCAGGATTTTTTAAAATATTTTTGTTTTCTAATTTGAACAATTTATTTTTATTTTCAGTGATTATATTTTTAGAAGCAAACTCTAACTTATTTATCAAATTGTCCAATGTCATTCCCTTAATTTCATAAATGGATTCCGGATTTTTCAATATCTGTTTTTGCGCAATGTTGTTTAATTTAGTTTTATTTTCCGTAATTTTATCATTGATATTTTTATTTATCCTATCAGTAATCTGTTTCAGTTTGTATTGTACTTCATTAATGTCGGGCACAGCCAGCACTGCAGCTCCGGTTGGTGTTGGTGCTCTTGCATCGGCAACAAAATCGGATATTGTAAAGTCAACCTCATGGCCAACTGCACTGATTACAGGTATTTTGCAATCGTATATTGCTCTTGCGACTATCTCTTCATTGAACGGCCATAAATCCTCAATACTTCCACCGCCACGACCGACAATTAGGGTGTCCAGATCATATTGTTGTGCATGAACAATCTGGCGCACTATCTGTGGTGCGGCAAGGTCTCCCTGAACAAGTGTGGAAAAGATCAATACCTCACAATAGGGATATCTTCCATTAATTGTCTGGATAATGTCCTTTACAGCAGCTCCAGTACTTGCAGTCACAACTCCGATTCTTTGAGGATATTTAGGAATTTCTTTTTTGTGAGTATCATCAAATAATCCTTCTTTATCTAGCTTCTTTTTAAGTTGTTCAAAGGCAATGTGCAATGCGCCAATTCCATCTTCAGTTATTGTTGTGGCGTATAATTGGTATTTCCCATCCCTTTCATAAACTTCAACCTTACCTTTAATGATAACTTTCATTCCGTCCTTAGGTTCAAATTTAAGGAATTGCCTTCTTCCTTTAAACATCACCGCCGGAATTTGTGAATTTTTATCTTTTAAGGTAAAATAGCTATGTCCGCTAGGATATGTTTTAAAATTTGAAATCTCTCCCTTAACATAAATGTTTTTCAAGTTTGAGTCAAATTTTAGCTTTTTATTAATGTAGGCATTTAATTGAGATACTGTTAAGTATTCATTTTCCATAAATTCACCTTTAAATTAATGTTGTTAGTATGTTGTTTTTATTTAAAACAATTTTTCATTTTCTAATCATTTTGCAGATATGAAGTAAATCTATTTTAAATTGAACATACAAAATTAATTATAGGTGACACTATATGAGAATTAAAGATGAATTATTTGGAAAAGAAGTTCTCGATGCAGATATTCAAATCGTCGGTAAAGTAAGTGATGTAATCTTTGATAAGGATTCATTCGAAATCACCGATATTGTTCTTAAAAAGACAGGTATTTCAGAACAAATTAAAGCAAGTGAAAACATCATTCCAATGGAGCTTGTAAAAGTTATTGGAGATAAAATTTTACTTAAAGGCGAAGATGATATTTAATTGATAATATGGTTTCTAAAGAATATTTAATAGATTTATTAAAGGAAAATGAAGTATTTCTTGAAGGAGATTTCACTTTATCTTCCGGTAAGAAAAGTAATTATTACATTAACATGAAAAAGGCTATTACAGAACCTGAAATTTTATCCACAATTTCTCAATTGATTACAGAAAAAATAGCCAATGATGAAATTGATAAAGTTGCAGGCCCTGCTTTAGGTGCTGTTCCAATAGCAACTGCAGTTTCCCTTGAATCAAAACTTCCATTATTGATGATTCGTAAGGAAAAGAAAGGTTATGGTACTTCCAAACTCATTGAAGGTGAACTTAACGAAGGGGACAATGTAATTGTCGTTGAGGATGTTTCAACTACTGGAGGATCATTATTAAAAGCAATTAAGGCTATCCAGGACAACGGCGGTAATGTCACTAGAGCATTTGTTGTAGTTGACAGGCAGGAAGGCGCCATCGAAGAATTTGAAAAAGAAGGAATTAAATTAGAACCTTTAATCATTGTTGATGAATTTTTCGATTAAAAAAAAAGAAAAATGATGAAAAATTCATTTCATCATTATTTTTTAACATGATGAACAAAATGTGGAAGTTCATCAATAATTATTTCCAATGCAGTTTTTACAGCATTAGGTGACCCAGGCATGGAAAATATTATGCTTTTTTTATAGATTCCTGCTGTGGCTCTTGAAAGTAATGCTGCTGAACCAATTTCTTCGTATGATTTCATACGAAATATTTCACCAAAACCATCAAGTTTTTTTTCAAAAAGTGATTCAACAGTTTCCACAGTTATGTCTCGGGAATCAAGACCTGTTCCTCCTGTTGTTAAAATAACATCAATTCCATCTTCGGTCATTTCTTCAATGACATTGATCAAATCTTCTTTTTCATCAGGAATTATGCTCCTTTCTTTTAAGGTGTAACGTTTTTCAATTTCTTCAGAAATGTATTTTCCTGACAAATCAACTTTTTTTGATTTTCGGCTGTCACTTAGTGTGATTACTCCACATGTGATTTCTTTTGAAGATTCTTTTTGATGTTGTTTTGATGTTTCACTTTCCATAATTTACCCTTCAAACATTTGACTTTTATAATATTCTTTAATTTGAATATATTCATCAATATGTTTAATTAATTTTTCGCTTGGGAAATAGAATGTATATTTTTCAAATCTTTCTTTTGTGGCATATTGATGTTTACAAATAATTTCCATGTGATATCTAATGGTTTTGTAATCCATCTCGAGTGATTTAGCAAGTTGATTTGCATTGAATGGTTTTGCCAATAGTTCATCTAATATTCGAATTCTTGTTTTTGCACTGTTAGTTCCTAATATTAAATTGTATAATTCTTTGTCTCTAATTGTGTGGAATATTTGGACATTATTTGTTTTCACCATTAATTCATCTCCGTGAATATTTTATCAGTTCGTAAGCCCAGTTAAGTGAATTTTGGTCATGCCCTATTAATATTTGCGAATCATCGTAGTGGCCGTCTTTGAAAAACAAGGTAAGCGCCATAAACTCTTCACCGTATGTTAAAAATATTTTCAAATCTTTATCAATCACTGTTGTTTTCACATTTTCATGTTTGAGTAACTCTTTTTGGAACTTTCTGTTTTTATGTATTGATTCATAAATTTCTTTATTCATGATTAATTCTAATTTTTGTAATTTATTTGAGTTTAATAGATCAATCAAATGTTTAAAGTGATTTTCAGAATAGATTGGAAGAATTATTTGTAGTTTTGATGCTTCTGATATTAGCTGAATGTATTTGTTGAATGCAATTGACAAATCGCTTGTTGTTGAACTTACGTATTCTGCATCTTTTAAAAGATAAATATTCTTAATTATGTCTTCAGGAATATCTGAAAGGTCATGATTGTCCCAAAATGTTTCACTTTTACTTAAAGAATACCAATTTTCGATTAATTTAATCATATTTGTGGTTAGTAAGTAACCGTTTGAAGTTAGTTCATAGTATTTATGAGCTCTCCTCACTAAATTAATCGTCTCTAATTCTTTAAGCCCATGTAATATGGTAGCTGATGGTTTTTTTAATTCATGTCTAAGTTCATCTAGGTTTTTTGGAATTTCGTACAGTGCTAGAAGTAATTTTGCACGCATACTTGATGTCAATATGTATTTAACATCTTTAAACTCTTTGTTAAGTTCTCTTTTTGTTTGGATATTGGTCATTGTCTCACCATGTGTTTCACGTGTTTAAATAGTTCGTCTGCCCATTCATATGCTTTTAAATCATTTGAAATTAAGATTCTATTCTGATCAAAGCTTCCATCATTTTTAAATAATCCTAGGCTCATTTTTTCATCACATATGGTCAAATATAAATTCAATGAGTTAGTAACTGTAAAGACTTTCAATCTTTTTTGTTTAACAGCCCTATTTTTCAATGATTCATCGATTGGTGAGATAATGGCTTTAAATATGTCTTTTGGAACAATTAATTCCACATTCCCTCCATTAATTAAAATTTCTTCAATTAATTCGGGATATTCCGGATGCAAGTAAGGAAAAATAGCTTTTACGTTTTCTGCTTTAATTAATTGATCTTTAGTGGTATTGTGGGTTTTGTATATGTCGAGGGGTGTGGTTTCAATTAATTGAGCATTCTTTAAATCAGTGATGTTTTTTATGGAATTGATGCTTAGTTGAGTAATATTGTGCTTGTCCCAGAATGAATTGTATACTTGTATTATTTCAATACTTTTTTTAAAGTCCATTAATGTTTTGAAATAAATTTTAGCAATTGGGTTTAAGTAATATTTCTTTTCAACTTTTTTAATGTAATTGTTCTCTGCTAGTTTATTCACGTTGCTTGAAACGGAACTATATGTGATTTTGGTTTTTTTAACAAGTCCTCGAATATCGTTTGGGCGTTCATTTAATTCACTTAATATTTTCAATCGAATTTCTGACTTTGCTAGAAATTTGATATCATCATTAATTTCATTGTGAACATTCATTTTTTCTCCTCCTATTTAATCATGAAATTTTGAAAAATCTATGATTTTTCGGTAATAACACATTTAAACCTATAAATTTAAATAGATTTTTCCAAACTTGTCCCAAACTTCTTTAAAACTTATTCTAATCTTATTCCAAAGTTTTTCCAATCTTATTCCTATCTTCTCCCCATTGCCATTTCACCTCATTTTTCAAATTCCTTAATTTTTCTTGCTAAGATTTATTAATTTTGTGCAAGAAAATATGATTATGGAAATTTGTTATGTGCTCGATGCATCAGCATTTATTAACGGCTTTGAATTGACTTCAAAAAGGAATTACACTGTTCCTGAAATAACTGCTGAAATAAAGGATTTTGAATCTCGATTAAAATTTGATTCAGTAGTCAATGAGGGTTTATTAGTTATACAAGATGTCCCATCAGAGTATTTATCTTGTGTCAATACTATTATTTCTGAAAGTGGTGATATTTTAAGATTATCATTGCCTGATAAAAAATTAATTTCACTTGCATACATGATGTCTCAACAGGGTGAAAATGTAAAGGTAATTACTGATGATTATACAATACAGAATACTCTAAAGATTATGAATATTTCTTATTCGGGGATTATCACTGAAGGTATTAAAGGAATTTACAATTGGAAGAAGGTATGTGAAGGCTGTAAAAAGGAATTTCCTGAAGATTATCCCTTTGATGACTGCGAAATTTGCGGATCTAAAATATTTAAGAAAAGAATTAAGGTGAACAGATGAAGGTAGGCGTAGTGGTTCATGGACCAAATGTTATAGATTCTGGTTATGCATTAAAGTTAATTAATTTATTAAAGGAATACGGTGAAGTCTCATCAAGACTTGGCGGAACTATGGGCAGGACTGCTGTAATTGATGCGAGTTTGGAGAATGTTATAGACATTTCACGAAAGCTGGTTCCAAGTGATTCCTTAAAGATATTTCATGATGATAATGTTGATGTGATATTCTTGTTAAACTATGGAAAGTCCAATGTAACAGGCCAGGTATTCGGATATAAGGTCTATAATCATTATAAGGAAAAAATTTCCAGCAATGACATTCCAGTAATCCAGATTGAACGGCCCGGTGAGGAGGACGGAAGCATTATTGCATGGAATAATAATCTGGAAATTGTCAACGAACTGTCTCAAAGACTAAATTTGGCTATCGTGACACCGGAAGAGGTTTATGACTGTCATATCAGGCAGGATGATGCTGGCATCAATCAGAGGATAGTTCATGGAGTCAGTCCGGGTGAAAACATCATGGTCAACAGTGTTGTCATCGGTAAAACCAATTCTGACAAACTCACTCTGATTGCCAGGGACAACCACATTGTCGATATTGTTGGCGGTGAGTTAAAGCAGCACGGTCTTGAAAAGCTGGGTGAGGTTGATTTGGATTCTGCGATTATAAAGACAGGTCTTTTAAGGCATGCTGAAGTCACACCAAGAGTCATATCTCATGAAAAACCTAATGAATTTAAGGTTGCATTTTTGGACCATGCAGGTGAGGACGTATACAAATTCAGGGACTCATCTCTCGTGATTACTGTTGGTGATGATACAACATTGATATCTTCTGACATATTGTTTAGATTTGATATACCTGTGGTCGGAATAACTGATGGGGATTTGGACAAGGTTGTCGAATATGGATTCAAGGTTAAAAATTCTGTCATCTTTGAAGTTGAAAGTGGTTTTGATGACATCTGCGGTCAAGATATTAAGAGGATAATGTTCGGCGATAAACAGGTCACTTATGATTATTCAAGCATTGAAGATGTTCATGATAAAATTATCGAAATTATAAATAATATTAATTGTAAATACAAAATTAATTATATTAACTAAACAGGAAGTGTAATCTTTGGATTTTAAAAATCTTGTAAAGGAAATTCAAGAGTTTAAAGGAGTATCTCGTAAAAGTTCAATTGATAATGTTATTTCACTTTTAAATGAAGCGTATAATGTTTCAGGTGATGTTGTCATTGACATAGGCGATGACGCTTCAGCTATTGACATTGGAAACAATCAGGTGGTATTGCTTGCGGCAGATGGAATATGGGGCGACATTATGAATGTAAACCCTTACTGGGCAGGATACTGTGCAGTTCTCGTAAATGTAAATGACATTGCTGCAATGGGTGGAAAACCGCTGGCTATGGTGAACATAATGTCAATAAGCAATGATGATATTTATGAGGATTTATTGAATGGAATCAAAGATGGTTGTTTAAAATTTGGAGTTCCGATGGTCGGAGGACATCTGCACCCTGACGGTGAAGTGGATTCTCTAGGTGTAGCTATCGTTGGAATTGCCCAAAAGGATAAAATGATTACAAGTTTCGGAGCTGAAGTTGGGGATAAGGTAATTGTCGCAATTGACCTTGATGGAAAACCTCATGAAATGTTTAGTTTAAACTGGGACACCACATATGACAAGGATGCAAAGCTGGTTCAAGATCAAATCACTGCAGTCCAATATCTTGCTGAAAACAATTACATTAAATCCGGAAAGGACATTTCAAATCCTGGAATTCTTGGAACCTTGGAAATGCTTCTGGAAACCTCTAAAAAAGGCGCAGTTGTCAATTTGGAAGATATTCCTAGAAATGAAAGTGTTGAATGGGTAGACTGGCTTAGGTCATATCCGGGTTCCGGTTTTGTTTTCACTGCAGATGAAGATTACTGCGAATACATTAAGGAATATCTGTCAAGATTCTCCATTGAAGCAAATGTGGTTGGTGAAGTTACAGATTCCAATTCACTTATACTGAATTATGGGGATGAGCAGGCAGAAGTTTTCAATCAGGAGAAAAATCCAGTGTTCATATTCAGGTAAGTAGATTACGCATTGACGAGATAGAAATAGATGACTATTATAAGATGAAAAGTAATTTTTGAGGGTGTTAATATGGATTTCGGAAAGATCATATCTAACTCTATTAAATATCCTTTTAGGAACATTAAGAAACTGCCAATTCTGATTATTTTATTTATTTTAATATCCACCATTCCAATCGCATGGGTGTCCGATAACAGGTATCTTTTAGCATTCGGATTATTTTCATTGTTTTTATTTATTCTAATTGTGCCGGGCTATCTGTTTTCCATGGTTGAAATTGGTTTGAATGAATCTACAATGTTTCCATCACTAAGTTTTGGAGATACCATACGGGATTCCATTCGCTTATTGGTGTTGAGAATGGCTTATATGATTGTGCCTGCATGTGTACTTTTCATTTTCTTATCAATATTGAGCATATCAGGAGCCAATTTGAAATTTGACCTGAGTGTTCTTAGATATTTCTTTACATTGGGAGTATTTTTAATTGCAGCGGTCGTTATCTATATCCTGTTTGAAATATTGCTGTTTTTTGCAAAAGCCCGTTTGGCTTATTTAAACAGTCTCAAAGAAGCATTAAAAGTTAATGAAGTTGTAAAGGATATAAGAACTATTGGTGTCATTAATATTGTTAAATGGGTAATATTCATGGCTGTGCTGATGGTTGTCTTTACATTTATTTCCGCCTGGGTGATGGAAATTCCTTATGTCGGATTTTTAATCTACATTGGAGTCGTTATCCCTATATTGGAAAGTATCAGCAATTATTCCGTGGGGTTACTATATTCAAATATTACCATGAAACCGGCTGTACGATAATCGCTTCATAAAAATGATGCTGTCGATATGTGTGACGGTAAAAAAAACAGATGTAACTTCATTAAGTTACATTTTTAATTTTTTAATACTATTTTTAAAAATAAAAAAATTAAGGATTGCACCTTTTGCAAGGAACATATCCCTGGCTTATTGCTTCATCTCTGCTGGATAAATATACTTTATTTCCTTCAGACATCTTGTTCACACTGCTGCAACTTGAAACATGGAATTTTCCAGTATTTGCATTAGCCACATAGCTTCCGGATCCTGAAGAACTTGAGGATGAGCTATCGCTTGAATAGCTGGAGCTTGATGATGAAGATGATGAGCTGTGGGAATCAGCAACATGAGTGTCGCTGTTTGCCCAGTTATACGGGTAAAACTCGCTTGGAGGCATGTACATAATCTCAGCAAGGCCCTCTTTTAAAAGCATCTCATTAACGTTTTTTCCATCAACAATGACGACTGCTAATGTGCGTCCGTATCTGTCGTTGTGTTTTGAATCGTCAATGTCCAATCCGACTTCCTTATTTAAGCATAATTTTTGAACAAAGTTTTTTGATGCAATGTATCCTTCAACACCTCTCTCTGGAGTGTTCACTCCTACAAAACGGACCTTTTCACCATTGTCCAAATAGATTGTATCTCCATCGACAACCTGGGTACATACTGCCCTTTCTTCAACATGGCACTCTGTATCGCTGTATTGGCTTAGTATATCCGAAGCAGACATGTCTGAGTATTTTGAACTTGGAACGCTGTGGGAAAATCCTGTTCCTGTGTATGCGCTTGCAAATGAAACCGCTCCAACAGCCAATATCATAATCACTAATAAAGAAAAAATATGCTTGCGTGTGATTTCCATATTTATCTCTCCTAGTATATTGTTAGCATTATGTGTTAAATATAATTTTTGCAAATGAAATAAATAATTTTAATATATAATAAGATTATAAATATATAATATTAAAAATTCTTAGGAGATTGTATGCTAATTAAAATTAATGGAGAAGAAATCGACGTGGCTGAAGGTTCTTCAATCCAAGAGGTAATTGACGAAACTAATGCCCCGTATACTCCTGGTAGTATTGTTTGTTTGATTAAAGGTAAAAAGGAACTTGAAAAGAATATAAGCAAATATAAAATTAAAACAACTCAAGGTTCTATAATCATTCAACTCAGTGAAATCGATGAAGCAAAACCTCTCGTTGATGTATGGAAAAATCAATATGAAGAGTTTATTGATTTGGACATTCGTTGGTCCACTCCTACTGAAGTGGCTATTGGACCAATCGTGACTGATTTGGAACCGACCCATGATGAATTCAAATATTATGAAGGGGATGTTGTTTTAAGTTTATCTAGTTTTAGTAATGAGTCTACTCATTTAATTATGCTTAAAGAGAATACCACCAATGTTTATAGTGTGCCTCCATACAACAAGGGTATTTTTGCTCGCGTTATAGGTGGTAAAAAAACATTGGAAAATCTCACAGATGATGATCGGGTAACCGGAATTGAACCGATTATTGAGAGAAGCACAACCACTGACAGTGCTTCCGTTTCCGATTTGTCAACAGTATTGGAAGAAGGCAATGAATTATACACCTACATTTCATTTGATATTGATGATAAGTCCCCAATCTGTGTAGAGCACTTATTTTCCATAATTAAGGATGGTAGAATCAAAGTTTCCTATGACAGTGAATCATTTTTAGGCGTTTATGAGTTGGAAGGACTTGAAAAACCTAAAGAGGATACCACTCAAAGAACAAGAGGAACAATGACTATCAGAAATGAAGGTAAAGGTGTTGGAAAACTATTTATTTATCGTGAAAATAGGGTATTAACTCCAAATCACACCACTGTAGGTAATATTGTTCAAGGTATGGAACTTATTGATATTGCAAAGGAAAATGATTTTATTACTGTTAAATCAGAACAGCAAAGATTGATGTTATTAAACAAAACTCAGGCTGAAGCTACAAAACTATTGTCTGAAGCTGGAGTTGAACATTTAATTGATGGAATTGTTGATGATGATGCTATAATCGTTGAGCAAAATCCTAAACATACTATCGATATCCTAAGAGAAGGTCAAGTAATAACTAAAGCCATAAATAAAGATGATTTATGCAAAATCAAATTTGTTGATAATGCGCCAAGGTCTGTTAGATATTTCAAACTTTTATCCGGTCTTTTAGAAAACCCTATTGGACAGATTAAAGTTCACTTTGCAGTGCCTGGAATGCATATAGTCATGTTTGAAGGGGATAAAAAATCTGCTAAAGGTTTAATTCCTGAAAATAATCCTGTTGATAAAGTAATAAGAGGTCAAATCGGTATTACTAACATGTCTTCTAAAAGTGCAGGTTTAATCGGTATCAGATTCGAAGATAACTCTGAATTCGGACCAACTGCAGAAACATTTGGAGCAACAAACATTGTTGGTGATATTGTTTCAGATTATGACAGTCTTGAAAAATTAAAAGAGGGAGTTGTAGTATATGTCTCAGAATCTAACAATGAGTCCTGATTTGGGTAAAGAAGATTGGGACCCTGATGTAATTACTCGTATGATTTTTATTGGGCCTGGAGCTCATGTAAGTGAACAGGAAGTTGTCACTGCATTCCATATGCTAGGCTTGCCGCTTACAATTAAGAATACTTGTTATGGATCTATGATAAGTGGAAAAAGTGAAGATGTTTACAAAGCTATTAAGGAGATTAGAAAACTTGACCCTAATCACATTTTCACAAAAGAAAGAGGTTTTGCTCCAGGGGATCCTAGAAGATGCAGAGGTCACAGGTTTGGACCTAGGGAAGGATTCCACCAAATGGAAAAGGAATATAGAATACTCGGTTTTGTTTCAGAAGCTTTAGAAAACCCTAAAGATGATGTTGAAATAGAAGATAAAAAACCGGTTGACGTTGACGAATTTAAAAAAATCATGAATGAATGTTTAGAAAATAAAGAATAGGTGAAAATATGGTTAAAATAGCTGTTTATCCTCCAAATTCATTAATCTTGGCAGATTTATTGGAAAGAAAAGGTCATACTCCTTTAGTTCTTCAAAAACAAATTAGACAAAAAATCAAAGACCCGGAGATTGATTCTCCACCAATGAACATTTCTGAAGAAGACCCTATTAAAGGTCTTAAATACGCTGCTATTGAGGTTCCTTCAGGTGTTCGTGGAAGAATGTCAATTATAGGACCTCTCATAGACGAGGCAGAGGCTGCAATTGTTGTTGACGGAGCTCCATATGGTTTTGGTTGTATCGGTTGTGCAAGAACTAATGAATTATCAATATTTTTACTTAGGAATAAGGGCATTCCTGTTTTAGAACTTACATATCCTACTAATCAAGATGAAACATATGTTATGGTGAATCAGATTAATGAGTTTGTGGATTCACTAGAAGAAACTGCTGAGGAGGAATAATAATATGGTTAAAATTGCTTTAGTTTCATGTGGAACAGAATATAGTGGAATTCAAAAGGAAATTGAAAAAGCAGCAAACAAATTTGGTGCAGAAATTGTTCTTCCTGAAATTGATTTAGATTACATTGATGAGTCTTATGAAAAATTCGGATTTTCAGCTCAAAGTTCAAGTTTAAAATTAATGATTGCAAGAGCTATGGCTATTGTTGAAGGCAGATCCAAACCTGATGCGGTATTTATCGCAACCTGTTTTAGATGTGCTGAAGCGGCTTTGGTAAGAAATGAAGTAAGACGTTTCATCCAAAACAATACTCGTATCCCAGTAGTTACATATTCATTCACTGAAAGAACAAAAGCTGATGAATTGTTTATCCGTATGGAAGCATTAGCTACTACTGTAACTCGTAGAAGTATTCTTGCCCGTGAAAAACAAGAAGGACTTACTCTTGGTTTAGATTCAGGTTCAACTACAACCAAAGCGGTTCTTATGGAAAACAACAAGGTAATCGGAACCGGTTGGACATCCACTAAAGACATTATCGAGTCTGCAAAAACCGCAGCTGCAGAAGCATTCTCCCAAACTGATTACGGCTGGGATGATTTGGACGGTATCGGAACTACAGGTTACGGTAGGTTTACCATGGGTCAGGAATTTGGCGCTGAACTTGTTCAAGAAGAATTGTCCGTTAACGCAAAAGGTGCAGTATATCTTGCTGACTGTCAAAAAGGAGAAGCTACTGTTTTAGATATCGGTGGTATGGACAACAAGGTAATTACAGTAAATAACGGTATTCCTGATAACTTCACTATGGGTGGTATCTGTGCAGGTGCATCCGGAAGATTCCTGGATATGACTTCCCGTAGGTTAGATGTTGATATTACAGAATTAGGTCCTCTGGCTGTTCAAGGGGATTGGAGAAAAGCTATGTTGAACTCTTACTGTATTGTATTCGGTATTCAGGACCTTGTTACTACACTTGCAGCAGGAGGTTCCAAAGCTGATGTGGCCGCTGCGGCATGTCACTCAGTATCAGAACAAGTTTATGAACAACAACTTCAGGAAATTGATATTCGTGAACCTTTAATCCAGGTAGGGGGAACAAGTTTAATTTCCGGTCTTGTTGAAGCGGTAAGTGAGACTTTAGGTGGAATTGAAGTTATTGTCCCTGAATATTCCCAGCATATTGGTGCTGTCGGATCAGCTCTTTTAGTATCTGGAATGGGACACAGACAAGATAACAAATAAATTTAAAGGGTTGATTTAATGTTAGTTGAATGCTATGATGAGCGTGGAGCTGAAGTTTATGAAATCATCATCAAACAAATCTTTCAGGATTTGGTTCTTGGAGCTTCTGTTGATGATTTAAGGGCTTATGTCAATCCCGATGATCCGGTATTTGTCTTAGCTATAAAAATGAAAAAGACTTCAAACGCTATCACTTTTGGTGAAGTGGCTAACCTCAGTTATGTTAAAGCGGATGATATTACCAGAATCCTTATTGATAATGAGAATTACCTTCCAAACATTTTAAAACAACTTTGGAAAAGATTTTCCCGTGAGGAAATTTATCAACCTAATAGATATCAGCTTGAAATCGAAGGTAATCATGTGGACTTGGAAAATATTGTCATTGATGACCCTCACTCCAATTTGCAAAGGAGAATCTATGATGCAATATTTAGGATATTGCCTGAAGGATTTAAGATTATCAAGGACATGTCCACTGATGGTATCATTACTGTTGTAGCTACCGACGAGTTAATTGCAGATGCATGGATTGAAAAAGCTAATGAATATATTGCTGAGTTGAGTGGTAAATAGAAAACTTTAAATATTTGTTCGTATCAATACAAAATAACGGGAGTTATATAATCGGAGAGGTGATAGTATGGCTGAACATAAAGGTTCAAGATTTGCACATATAACAAAAGCACATCCATGTTTCAATGAAAAAATGCACGATAAAGTAGGTAGAGCACATGTACCAGTAGCACCAAAATGTAATATCTTCTGTAACTTCTGTACAAGGGATATTAACAATGAAGAGGACAGGCCTGGTGTCGCAAGTTGTGTAATGGATGCAGATGCTGCAATTAAACATGTTAATGATGTAACTGCAGAAGGCCCGATTTCTGTTGTAGGAGTAGCAGGGCCGGGAGATTCTCTTGCTAATGAGGAAACATTCAAATTCTTTGAAAAAATGGCAGAGGAACATCCTGACTTAATCAAATGTATGAGTACAAATGGACTTTTACTGCCAAAATATGCAGACAGACTTGCAGAGCTTGGAGTAAACTCTGTTACCGTAACAATCAATGCAATTGATCCTGATATTGCAGTAGATATCTATTCATTTATTAAATATGAAGGAAAAATCTACAAAGGTTATGATGCAGTAAAAATATTAATCCAAAACCAGTTGGACGGTGTTGAAAAAGCAGCCGCAAATGGTATGGTGGTTAAAGTTAATTCAGTATTGATTCCTGGATTAAACGATGAGCATATTGTTGAGATTGCTAAGGAAGTTAAAAAACGAGGCGCTTCTTTAATGAACATTTTACCGTTAATTCCATTAGCTAAAATGAAACATTATTCTCGTCCTGACTGTTCAATGATGGAAAGTGTCAGAGAACAAGTAGAAGAAATCATACCTGTATTCAGGGCATGTACTCAATGCAGAGCAGATGCTTACGGAATACCGGGTAAGAAAAGCGAAGATCATCATTTAGGAATGACTCCACAAAGTCATTACTAAATCAATTTACTTTTTTTCTTTTAATTTTTAATTTTTCTCAGTATTTTTTACTTCACGGTCAGATGTACTATTTTTTATGATAATATTGTGTGTTTTAATCAGTTTCAATAGCAATATTAAATATGGATAAAAAAGATATATTAATAACTGATATTGATAATTGTTTCATAAATTATTAAAAAAGGAAAAGATAATATGGTTAAAACTTATGTTTTTGGACATAAAAGTCCTGATAGTGACACTATTACTTCAAGTTTAGTAATGGCTAATTTAGAAAAAGAATTAGGAAATTCTGAAGCTCAAGCTTACAGATTAGGAAATATTAACAAAGAAACTGAATTCATTTTAAACTATTTGGATATGGAAGCGCCTGAACTTTTAGATGATGTTGAAGATGGCGCTAATGTTATTTTGGTAGATCACAACTCTCCTGCTGAATCAGTAGATAATTTAGAAAATGCTAATATTTTAAAAGTTGTTGACCATCATAAATTAGCATTGGAAACCTCATATCCGTTATTCTTAAGATTTGAACCTGTCGGATGTACTGAAACAATCTTATGCAAATTATATGAAGAAAATGGTGTTGAAATTACAAAAGAAATAGCTACATTAATGCTGTCCGCTATTATTTCAGACACTTTACTTTTAAAATCTCCAACAACAACTGAAGATGACAAGGCAGCTGTTGAAAAACTTGCTAAAATCGCTGAAGTTGATGCTGAAGAATACGGATTGGAAATGCTTAAAGCAGGAACTGACTTAAGCAGTTTTTCAATTGAAGAAATCTTAGCTTTAGATGCAAAACAGATTGACTTTAAGGATGTAAAATCAATTGTAAATCAAGTAAACACTGCTGATATTTCCGATGTAATGGCTATGAAAGATGATTTGGAAGCTGGAATTAACAAAATAATTGATGATGAAGGTTTAGACTTGTTCATGCTCTTAATCACAGATATTGTTAACAGCAATTCCCAGGTTATTGCATTAGGTAAGGATGCATCTTTAGTCGAAAAGGCATATGGTGTGAAATTGGAAGACAATACTGTATTGCTTGAAGGTGTAGTTTCACGTAAGAAACAGGTAGTTCCAATAATGACTGAAAATGCTTAGTCATTCCTAAAAATATGCGTTATTTTCAATTTTGCATAAATATTTATAAATGATAAATTGATAAAATAATAATTAAGATGTATTTTTAATACGTCTCTAATCGACCCGTTATGGGCATTTAAATATAAAAAAAGCATAGTTATAAACAATGCTCATGCATTAAACAAAATTAGAAACTAACATTTAATTATGCTTTTTTTATCTATTTTTAAATATTTTTTTTAAAAGGTGTTAAGATGAAAACACTTGAATGGGAAGATAATAAACTAAAACTTATTGATCAAAGAAAACTTCCTGATGAGCTGACTTACAAATACTGTGAAAATTATCAGGACGTTATTGTTGCAATTAAAAATATGACTGTTCGAGGAGCTCCAGCAATCGGAGTGTCAGCCGCATTTGGAATGGCTCTTGCAGATATTGAAGGTGTCGATTTAAATAAGGCTGCTGAGGAAATAAAAGCTGCAAGACCAACTGCTGTCAATCTATTTTGGGCAGTTGATAGGGTATTGCAAAGTGAAGACGCACTCACTGAAGCCCTTAAAATGTATGAAGAGGACATGGCAACTAACAGGGCTATCGGAAAATATGGTGCTGAAATCATAGATGATGGCGATACTGTTTTAACTCATTGTAATGCCGGTGCACTTGCATGTGTGGATTATGGAACTGCTTTAGGAGTATTTAGGGCTGCAAGAGATGCTGGCAAAAACATTAATGTAATATGTGATGAAACCCGTCCACGTGGTCAGGGTGCCAGTTTAAGCGTTTGGGAAATGCAGCAGGAAAACATTCCCGTAAAATTAATTCCTGATGTTGCATCAGGATTTTTAATGTCACAGGGAAAAATTGACAAGGTTGTTATTGGTGCTGACAGGATTGCAAAAGGCGGTGTTGTAAATAAGGTAGGTTCATTTATGGTAGCGCTTGCCGCAAAACACCATGACATTCCATTTTATGTGGCTGCACCTTACTCAACATTCGATAATGAAATCAACATTTATGATACAATTATTGAAGAAAGAGATGGTGATGAGGTAAGATATTATGGTGGAGCAAGGATTTGTCCGGAAGGAACTGAAGTAATTAATCCTGCATTTGACATCACTCCAAAAGAATTAATTACCGGCATCATCACTGAGAAAGGAATTATTGATCCAATTTAAATGAATGTTCATTCATTTTTTTTCTTTTTTTTAGTAAAATTTAATAGTATTGATTTTTAAAATTTCAAATATGAAAAAATATATTTTAATTGTAGCAGTTATTAGCTTACTGACATTAACATCTGCTGTTTACAGTTTGGATTTTGATGATACTCAAATATCCGGTTTAAATGTTACAACAGATATTGATGGGGCTTTTAATGCTTCACAAAATGAAAACAAAACTCTTGCAATAATTTTTGACCAGGATAGTTGTGTATATTGCGATATTCTAAAAGAAAATGTCTTAAGCGATAATGATGTTCAAAAAGTGTTAAATGAAAATTTCATTGTACTTATGGTGGATATCAATAAGAATCCTGATATTGCACAGAAATATAATGTCTATGGAACTCCTACAATTCAGTTTTTAGATTCCAATGGAAATGATGTTGATAAGATTGAGGGATGTCCGGAAAAAGATGATTTTTTAAATGTCATTAAGGAGATTTAGATGGAAATACTTCCCTTAATTTCATTTTTCACCGGAATAATTTCAATTTTGTCTCCGTGTATTTTGCCAATTATTCCTATATTCGTAGCTTTCAGCTTAAAAACCAAATCAAAAAGCGAAATATTTTCATTTGCACTTGGTTTTGGAAGTATTTTTTTAATTATAATATTTTTAACAGGATTTTTCACATCAATAGTTTATGGTTACTTATACTATTTGAGGATTCTATCTGCAGTGATATTGCTGGCTGTTGGAATTTTAATGCTGGCTGATTACTCGTTTAGCTTTGCGGTTAAACTGCCAAAAAATAGTGATGGAATATTGGGTTCATTTTCTTTAGGTTTTATCACATCTATTTCATGGGTTCCATGTTATAGCGGATATCTAATTTCTCTTATATCTCTTCTTGTCAGCTCCAAGGGAAGTTTCGATGCAATTTTTAATATCTTATTGTATTGTTTGGGGTTCACGTTAACATTAGTGGCTTTAAGTTTTTTAATTTCAAAAATAGATTTGGAAAAGTTAATTTCAAAAACAAAATATGTTCCCAAAATTTTTGCCATTTTAATAATTATAGGTGCAATATATCTATTCTGGGAATCATTTAAGGTATTGATTTAGTTTACTTTACCGTCAATTGCCACATGCCACTCATCGGGTGAGATTGATTTTACTTTACGGGTGTTGGTTATTTTAACAGTTTTTCCAGCTTCATGACATGCAGTTTCTAGGCGTTTTATTCCCTGTTCATATGAATCAGAAAACTCATAATAATTGATTGTTCCACCATCTTTAATTAGATCAACTGCAACATCAAGGAAAGAGTATGCAAGGCCTGGAAGGTTCATAATTATTCTATCAAATTTGCAGTTAAATGATTTTGAAACTTCCCTCACATCTCCACAGTATGTTTCAATAGAACCTTTCAGTTTGTTCATCCGGATATTTTCATCCAGATATTTAATTGCAGATTCATTTATGTCAACTGCAGTAATTTCAACATTCTTGTTTCGTGCAATGACAATTGGAAATGGGCCTATTCCGCAGAACATGTCTAATATTTTTTCACCATCTTCAACGCTTTCCATAACACGTTTTCTTTCAGTTGCAAGTCTTGGTGAAAAATAGACTTCACGCACATCCAGCTTCAATCTGGCTCCGTGCTCCTTATGTATTGTTACGGAATCGTCCTCTCCTGCCAGAAATTCCAAATCGCGAATGCGTATTGTTCCTTTAATTGCACTTTTTTTCATGTAAATTGCTTTTCTTTTTGTAAATTCATGTGCAGCTTCACCAATTATTTGTCTTTTCTCGTATAGCCCATCTGGAATTTCTAATATTACGATGTCTCCGATTGTATCGAAGGATGTTTTTAGGTTTTCTATTTCTTCAGATGTCAGTTCGCCTTCAAGCAGTTCTGAAAAATTATGAGCTACTTTTTTCAGCGGCTCTAAGTGCATGCATACTATTTCATATCCTTCAATATCTTCGCTGACTGGAATATAACCGAAATCATCTTCAGCCTTTATTCTATATTCCATATTCATTAATCCTTTTTCCATTAGTTCTATACGAGTATCATTCAATTGTCTTAATGGAACCTTTACACATTTCATAACATTTATTATAATTAAATTAATATATAATATGTATGTTTTATTTAGTTGGTTTAGGATTATTTGATGAAAAGGATATTTCTCTAAAAGGTTTGGAATGTCTGAAAAATGTTGATAAAATTTACGCTGAATTTTTCACATCACGCTTATTCGGTTCTAGTTTTGAAGCTATTGAAGAACTGATAGGAAAAGAAATAGAAGTACTGGTTAGAAATGAAGTTGAAGAAGAACATAAATTCATTGAAGAGGCTAAAACTAATGATGTTGCATTAGTAACTGGTGGCGATCCGTTAATTGCGACAACACACAGTGATTTTTTAGTGCAGTGTTCAAAAAAGGGGATTGATTATGAAGTTATTCACGGATCATCAATCTTATCTTCAGCACCTGCCATTTCCGGCCTTCAGGGGTACAAATTCGGTAAAGTAACCACTATTCCTTTTCCGGACTATAATTTTTATCCGAAATCTCCTTATGAAGCTATTGAGGAAAATTTAAAAATGGATTTGCATACTCTTGTTTTGCTTGACATTCAGGCCCACAAAGACCGTTACATGACTGTTAATCAGGGTCTGGAATATCTTATGAATATTAAAAATGACCTTGACCGTGAAGGTTTGATAGATGAGGATACTCTGGCAATGGGTATTGCCCGTGTAGGTTCAAAAGATGTCTGTGTTCGTGCAGGTAAAATCGGTGAACTGATCGACTTTGATTTTGGAGGTCCCCTGCACTGTATAATTATTCCGTCTAAACTTCACATTGTCGAAGCAGAATATTTAGTTGAGATTGCTGGAGCGGACCCAAAAATTCTAGATGATGTTTAGTTAAAAAAAGGGGGGAGTAGGGAAGTAGAATTTTCTACTTCCAGTGATAAGAACATTTTTTAAGCAATTCGGAGATAATAAAATTATTGACTGATGTTCTCAATTAGATATGTAAATTACTTCATATCGTTTATTAATTATATTTTAATCTTATTTAAATTTTGCTATTTTTTCAGGTTTAGTTAATTAAAATTTAATTATAATATGAAATTCGATAAAATAAGTATGTAATGAATGTGTTTTTAAAATTAGTTTTAATATTTATGAATGTTTTAAAAAAAAGGGGGAGTTTTGGAAGTAGTTTTTAAATCTACTTCCTAAATGAAACATATTCTAATCATTTTGGAGATTATAAAATGGTTGAATTGTGTCATGTACAAATATGAAATTCAATTCATATCGTATAATATTTATATTTTAATGTTATATAAACCTTTTCATTTGATTCTCTAAATTTTTAAATATATGTTACAATAAACTTTAGTCTAATGAAATATGAAAAGACAATGGGATTTTATGATTCCAATCGATTAGGGGATATTTTATTTATTTTTCACAAGAATCACAAGAAATATTTGAATGATGAACTTTCAAAGTATGACTTAAGTTTGATTCAGGCACTGTGTATTTTGATGATTGACGAAAGTGATGAACTGAACCAAAAAGATTTGGCTGAAGGGTTATACTTGACTAAAGGTGCAATAACACGTGCCGTTAAAAAATTAGAATCTGGGGGTTGGATTCTTCGTGAAAAATCCCAAAAGGATAAACGTAAGTATATTTTGAAATTATCTAAAAAAGGTGAAGATTTTATTCCTGTGCTATTTGAAATAAACAAGGGGTGGGAGTCTCAAATGGGTTTAAATGAACTGCCGATTGATTTTATGAAAATTTTCAATGAATTGACTTCCAGATCTATAGATTTGAATTTAAAAAAAGAAAAATAAAGGATTTTAGTATGTGTAAAATCCTTTTCCTGCATTAATACCGGTTTCTCCGGCGTCGATTTTTTCCTTAAGCATCTTTGCAATTTTTCCGGGTGTGGTTTCAGGGTCTTTTGACTCAGGATTCATGATGACGATATTGTAAGCGGTTTCAAGACCTACGATATCCAATATGTGGAATGGTCCTGCTGGAGCTCCAGTTGCCAAAATCCATGTTTTATCAATTGTTTCAAAGTCTGCAACATCATTTGCAAGTAACGCTTGGCCTGCATTTAAAAATGGAACTAAAAGTGAGTTTAATATGTATCCTGGCTGCTCTTTTTTAAGTTTTAAAGGAATCATATTAATGTCTTCTGCAAATTCAACTACTTCGTCATAGTATTTTTGCTCGGTTCCAGGATGTCCCATAACTTCTGCAGTGTTGTTTTGCCAGATTGTGTTTGCAAAGTGGAGTGAAAGGTATTTCTCAGGTCTTCCGGTATATTCTGCAAACATTGACGGCAGCAATGTTGATGAATTTGTAACCAGAATTGTTTTTTCATCCATATATTTTGCAAGTTCTTGATAGAATGCAATTTTCTGTTCCGGATTTTCAGCAATCGCTTCGATAATCAAATCAGCATCTGCTGCAGCTTCTTCATAACTGTTTGTTAATGTTAAGCTGTCATATGCATCCTGTGCCTGTTTTTTTAACTCATCAATTTCTTCTTCGGTTAGGTTGGTTTTTTTGGAAAGGCCTCTACAATATGCACTTGCATCGGTTTTCATTTCCTCAAGTGTGTCAATGTAGATATTTTTGAATCTTTCAAGTTTTGGTTTAGCTCTTTCAATTGAACCTTCACTTCTAAGCCATATTGTAACATCAAATCCGCAATAGGCAGATTGGAGTGCAATTTGACTTCCAAGTACTCCTCCTCCTGCAACTACAACTTTTTTAATACTCATTTTTAACACCTCTAGATAAACTACATGAAATAGTTTACATGTATACTAGTTTGTTGTTGGAGTATTTATATATTGTTAAATGATTCTTGAAAGGATAACTTGAAATATGCGGAGTGTCAAATTTTAAAACACAATATCTGTCTTGGTGAAATTATGGATAAAAATAAGATTATAATTGTGGCTTTGATAATTATTATTGCAGCCCTTATTGTAGGGATGATTGCGATAATGCCTAATTTTGGTAAGGAAAATACAAATCTGACTATAAAAAGCAATGATACAATTACTCAGGGGGAATCAGTTAAAATTGAACTCACTGACGTAAACGGAACTCCGATAGATAATGAAACTGTTAATGTCACAATAGAGGATGACAAAGGTGATGTGGACCATAAAACAGCAGTTACAAACGAGAATGGTGTTGCGAAAGTAAAGATTGAAGAGCCTGGAAACTATACCGTCAACTGTACTTTTGAGGGAAATGATAACTTTACAGAAAACACCACCACTCAGGAAGTGGAGGTTGTAGAGGAAGTTGTTGAGGAAAGTTCCAGTTCTGATGACGGCAGTTCCGATGATCCTGGTGCATTTTACAGTGCTCAGGAAGGTAGGATAATCTATACTGGAGAGGTTCATGACGCTCCTGACGGCCATAAGTATAAACATTTAGGTTATAATGAATGGGAGAAAATTGATTAATATTTTTGCTGTTAAAAACATAAGATGAATACTTTGAATCAGCATAAAATTTGCTTTTTATGCATTAAAAAGTTTTCATTTTACTTATTTTTTTATTTTTACATGTTATTATTCATTCACATCCACTAAAATGATGTTAAAAAACACTAATACATTTATTAACTAGTATGCACTATCTAATTGTATGTCTAAAAACAAACGCGTTACAATTAGCATCAATAATGACATTGACTTGGATTTTCGTAAATTAGCATCTAATAAGATGTTATTTAAGTCTGGATGGTACTCAAAAGCTATTGAAGAGGCAATGTTATTGTGGATTGAAAATGAGAACAAATAATATTTTTTCTCTTTTTTTTCTTCTTTTAACATTAACTATTTAAATAAAACTCAACTATTTATTAATATAGAGTGGTGTTAAAAATGGAAAGTGATGAATTTAGAACTGTCCGGGTTTATACTAAAAAGTATAACAGTAAAGACAAGGACGGAAATCCTGTTGAAAAGGAATCAAAACAAAAGCAAGTAAGTCTTAAAAAAGAAGACCCTTTTGAAGACAACGAACTTGTAAAAGTATTGGCGCAAAAAGATTACGAAGAATTAGTTGAAAATCAATTTTCTGATGAAAAACTCAACGAATTTGACCAGATCATCAAGGATAAGGATGATGAAATCGCAATCCTGAAAGATCAAATTCAAACTCTTAAAGGATCATTTTTTGACGATGTTGACTCACTTAAAGAGCAGCTAAGCGATAAAGATGAGCTTTTAAAAGCTAAGGACGAGATTCATGAGTTAAACAAAAAAATCACTAAAATTGATGATGAACGTGTAGCTATTTTTAAAGAACTTGACTATAAAAACAAAATGATTTTAGCTTATAATGTGGAGCTTAACAAATCCATTTTGAACGCTATTAATGTTGTGATTGATGAAGCAAGGGAAAACATCAATAGGCGTAATGCTGAACTTGTTGAAGGTTTGGAAAAATCCATAGAAAAATCCAAACACGAAGTAAATGAGAAGAACAAGGCTATAGCATATGATATAAAAGCGACTGTTGAGGACATGAATGACCAAATAAGAAATACCAGTACTCTTAAAATGGTACTCAACAAAAGAAAAATCAATTTAAGAGTGCCTGTGGATGATTTGCTGAAACCATTTGACTTTGACTTTGATGTTGAACAATTGCTTTCAGGACAGGCTCTTGAGCTTGATGCATCTGAAATATTAAAAGAGGTAATGCCTAAACTTCCTGAACCATTTTCCAAATATATTGACACTCTCGAAGAGGAAGGGATTGAAACCATTAATGTTTCATCAAAAAAAGAGGAATAGTCTATGAGAACATTTAATAGTGGAAAAATCACATTCGAATATCCTGATTCATGGGAAGTTGAAAAAGCGGATATATTGTCCAATCCAGATTGCATTGCTACATTGTCCAAAGGTGAAGAAAATCTGATTAATGCAGTCATGTTTCCAACTGCTACAAACCTGGATGACTATAAGATATTCATGGAGGATGCTATCAGTGATGATGGTGGGGTAATCATATCCTCTGATTTTACAATGATTGCCGGAAAAGATGCAATTAAACTCCATGCAAATATGGATACTCCTGAAATCAATTTTGATATTCACACTTATGTTTTCATTGAATATGGAAACATCTATATTTTTGAAATGAGAACACTGGATGTTTCCGGCGAATCAGAACGAGAATTCAAAAACATGATTGAGTCATTTAAAATAACTGGGTAAACTCAAGCAGGTAATCCATAGCGGTTCTGTCAAGTATTTTTAAGGTTGAGATATTTTGTGGAGTTGTTCCTGAACGTTCTTCTACAAGATTTCTCAAGGATCTATTTTTCATGTGAGCATGGATTTCTTTTAAGACAAATTCCATATTTTCAATATTTTTAGTCTCAAGCTCTTCTTGGGAAATATCTTCATAAATATGATAAGTATTCAAATCATATGATTTTGTTGGAGTCTGCAGGACATTCAAATGACTATAATAATTTGCAGAATCAGCTAAAAATCCATCAATGCCCATGTAAGTTAATATTGGCATGAATGAAATTTCTGTAAATGAAAAAATAAAGTAACTGGTTTTATTGGCTTCTTTTTTAAGTGTGACCACAAGTTCGACGAGGTCTCTTGGGTTTGTCAAAAGTGCATCACCATTAGCTATTATGAATCCGTTGTATCCGATTTCTTCCAGCTGTTTTAAACATTCTACTCTTAAATCAATATATTTGGACCCTTGGATTACAGCAATATCGCAATAATCTACATTTTCTTTTGCTAGTCTAAGTGTCTCTTTAACGTTAAATTCAGCAATTTCACGGTCAATGTTATATGCTGATCCTTCGTTAGGTGCAATTTTTAAATCTTTTTTAAAGAATAATTTTGGAGTAATTTCCCCATCAACTTTTCCGACTCTTCCAGGTCCATCATGAGATTTGATTTCGAATTTTTTAATCATTTGTTTCGTTCCTATTTTGATTGTTATTTTACTATTTGATTTTAAGGTTTATAAAAATTTTTTAAATAGTGTAATCATTTAGGTTACACTAGCTAAAATTTTAGTAACCTTTATATATTAACTTTTAAAGAATATTAGTATGGATTTGAGGAAATAATTCCGATGATTATCCGAGGTGTGTTTTCAATGTCTATTATAAATCGATTAAAATCTCTATTTACTGGAGAAACAGATAAAGAAGAAAAAGACATCAGTAATGATGTATCAAACACATCTGATGATGTCCAAGTTACATCTTCACAAATTGTAAATGATGACATCGTTTCTGGTACTAAAACAACTGTTCCTAGAGAACCAGTTGAAAAAGAACCAGAATCTGATAAAAAAGATTTAACTTTTAAAAGCGACATCGAATCTTTAGAAGAAACTGCTGAAGCTGAAGAAATTGTGGAAGAAGTTGAAGAAACTCCTGAAGTAGTTGAAGTTGAAGCTCCTGAGGAAGCTGAAGAAGCTATTGAAGAAGTTGAAGAAACTTCTGTTGAAGAAGAAGCAGCTGAAGAAGATGTCGAAGAAGTTGAAGAAGATTTAAATAAAAAAGAAACAAAGAGAGATACTATGACTTTATTGACTGATAAAGAATTATTAAATGATAGTAATCGTGATCCAGATTTCACTGCTGAATTTATTGACGCAGGTATTGAAACTGTAAAACACTGTTTCCAATGTGGTACTTGTAGTGGTAGTTGCCCATCTGGAAGAAGAACTCCGTACAAAGTAAGACAAATTGTCAGAAAATGTTTATTAGGATTAAAAGAAGAAGTTATCACTGACGATGCTTTATGGATGTGTACTACTTGTTACACTTGCCAAGAAAGATGTCTCAGAAGTGTTAAAATCGTAGAAATTATCAAAAAAGCACGTAACATTGCTGCTCATGCTGGTTACATGGCAAAAGCTCACAAAATGACTGGTGTATTTGTAATGAACACCGGACACGGTGTACCTATCAACGATGCTACCAAAGCATTAAGAGCAAAAATTGGTCTTTCTGAAATTCCACCAACAACCCATGCATACCCAGAAGCATTAGCTGAAGTGCAAAAAATATGTAAAATCACTGGTTTTGACGAATTAATCGGTTACGACGAAGCAACCGGTGGATTAAAAGAATAAATTTATTAGGAGAGTTATAATATGGAAATTGCATACTTCTTAGGTTGTATCATGAACAACCGTTATCCTGGTGTTGAAAAAGCTACCAGAAAATTATTTGAAGCTTTAGATATTGAATTAAAAGATATGGAAGGAGCATCTTGTTGTCCTGCTCCTGGTGTATTTGGTTCTTTTGATGAAGAAACCTGGGCTACTATTGCAGCTCGTAACTTAACTCTTGCTGAAGACATGGGTGCTGACATCATGACCGAATGTAACGGATGTTTCGGTTCATTATTCGAATGTAACCACATCTTAAAAGAAGACGATGAAAAAAGAGCTAAAATCAACGCTAACTTAGCTGAAATCGGCAGAGAATACAAAGGTACTATTAACGTAAAACACTTTGCTCAAATTTTAAGAGATGACGTTGGTTTTGAAAAATTAGCTTCTTTAATCGAAAAACCTTTAGACTTAAATGTTGCAGTTCACTATGGTTGCCACTTCTTAAAACCTACTGAAACTATCGGTATCGAAGATCAAGCAGAAAACCCATCCATCTTAGATGACCTTGTAGAAATTACTGGTGCTAAATCAGTTGACTACAAAGACAAAATGATGTGCTGTGGTGCTGGTGGAGGTTTAAGATCCAGAGATTTAGATGTAACTACTAGTTTCACTAAAGAAAAACTTGACCACATGACCGAAGCTGGTGTAGATGCAATTGTTAACGTATGTCCTTTCTGCCACTTACAATTCGACCAAGGTCAAGTTGAAGTTAACGAAAAATACGGAACTGACTTTGCATTACCTGTATTCCACTTAGCTCAATTATACGGATTAGCTATGGGATTATCACCAGAAGAATTAACCTTCGATGCTCAAAAAATTGATGCAACCCCTGCAATCAAAAAAGCATTAGGTGAATAGATTTAAATAAAGGATTTTCTTAATCCTTTTATTTTTTCATTTTTTAGACGTTGAAAAGACATTTCGGATAGTTATCATATATTTATGATAACTTTTTTTTATCATTATTTTTTTTGTTTGAGTTTTTACGAATAGTTCGTAATTACTTTTATATATGATTAATAAGATAAAATAAACTATTAAATATTTTATGAGGTGTAATTATGTTTGTAGCAACATTAGATGGTATTTTTAAATATTCTGACCTTCCTGAAGAATATGAACCATATGTACAATTTAAAGCAACTATTGATAAAAGAGAATTGAAACAAAGTGATGAAATTGCAATTTTAAACATTGCTGGTACTTCCACTCATCATGTTTTATTTTTAGATGCTTACAGCAGCACTAGTGAAATTGAAGCTGAATTAAAAGAAGCTGATGCTCAAATTAACCATACTACTTTAAAAATTATAGGTGGACATTTATGAGCTTACCCTCTGAACAAAATTGGTTAATACTCCAACATCTTATTTCTGATTTAACTAAAAAAGGATATGAGATTCCAAATGGGATTAACCCGGAGATGGGACTAATTAGGTCTTCCATTAGTTCATACAAAAGAGATCCATCCCATCCTGATTTGATTAATGGTTTAGCTCAAGCGGAAATGTCTTTAAATAATATTCAAGTAACTCTTATAAATATTGCTGAAGAAGAAGGAGATGAATACGTCGACTATTGGTTTGACTTATTAAAACAAGCCATGCAAGGAAAAGAAGTATTTCAATTTGCTGATTCTAGGTCAAAATTCCTAGTTAACACTCCTCCTGGTTTAACTACTGGTAGAATTAATTTAAAACAAGCTTTAGCAGAAGAAAGAGTACAAGAAATTGCAGAATGGAATGGTCTCATTATTGAATTTGATGATGATGTTACTATTGAGTTACATGGTGATAAACCTGACCTTCAAGCAGGATTAAAAGAAATGGGATCTTTCTTTTTAGAACAACAAGGTGATTAGATGACAAAAATTTTAGCAATAAGTGATGTTCACGGTGAAGAAAACGAAAATTTATACACTTATTTGAATAATAATGATATTGATTTAGTATTAATTCTTGGAGATATCACTGATTTTGGTCCTTTAGATTTTGTCGGCACTTTCATTGAAAAAATAGCAGAATGTGATGTGGACGTTATTGCTATACCTGGAAACTGTGACCCTAAAGGTATCTGCAATGCTATTAATGAAGTTTCATTCTGTCTCCACAATAACATTATTGCTTATGGGGATGCTATTCTATTTGGATACGGCGGATCTAACGAAACTCCATTCAATACTCCTGGTGAAATCCAAGATAATAAAATCTATGGGGATGTTTATGAATTATTAGCTAATTATGATTATGTATATAATGATAAAGTCCCTAAAGTGAAAATATTGGTTACTCATGCACCGCCATTCAATACTGAAGCAGATAAAATGGAAAATGGTGAGCATGTAGGTAGTCAAGGAATATTAAAATCAATTCATGAATTTGAACCTGAAATTAATGTTTGTGGTCATATTCACGAAGCAAAATCACTTAGTAAAATAGGAATAACTACAGATGTAGCAAATCCTGGAATGCTTAAGGATAATGGCGCTGTTTTAATAGATATTAAAGACGGATCTAATTATGACATAAGCATTATATCTTTAGATGAATAAATATTCATCTCTCTTTTTATTTTTTTTAATAAACTCTCAAATCATAACTCATTATGTGGACAGTATATCAAATCTCTTTTATATTTATATGTTATGATGACAAATATATAAAATAGATTACAATGAGGAAAATATTAAAAATTTTAATTATAATATTAGTTTTGCTTATTATTTTTGCAGGAACAGCAACTTTCTTTAATCTGGGAGTCCCTGATGGTCCTGTTTTAGATGAATATACTACCATTATTGGAAATAACTCTAATGGTACTGTTTATAAAATAGTATGCGGTAATAATTCGTCCACTGATACTGCAATAGTAATATTGGGAGTTCACAGCCTTGAAAGCGGAATTCATAATGCTACAAATGAATCGATAATGAATTTCACTAAAGACAATACTCTTAATAAAAAATTCATTGTATATTTCATTAAACTTAATTTTAAGGACAGCGGAATGAATATCAGTGATTATAATACTAACAGACATATGGGCGAACTATTGGCCAATGATTATGTTCTTCCGGATATTGAAAAGTATGATCCGTATATTATCGTTGATGTTCATGAAATGGAAAGCTATTGGGATATACAGAGATATGTCGGTGTTGTTGATAATAAATCAACAGTGACAATGGAGTATGCAAATGAGATAAGTGTCAATTCAACTTATCCGATATATCCGATTAGGGGAGGTACCTCACCTGACTGGGTAACAAAACCTCTTGCTAAAAAGGGATATAACGTGATTTTATTTGAGACAGCTCAGGCGGACACTCAGCAGAATAAAACATTGACTGCAATAGATTTGGTTAGGACAATCGATAAATTACAGGCATATTGATTCAATCTGGATACAGAATCTCTTGAAGATTGATATTCCTTGTTTTTATCTGTTTTCCTTTTCTTTTTTTTTAATTAATTCTAAAGTTTAATCTGGAATTAATTTATTGTTTTTTTGAATTGGATAAATGGCCTTATGCATAAATGTTTAATACTGAATAGATACTGTTTTATGTCTAAATTTTTAAAAAAAAGGAATTTTTTAAAAATTAAATAACAAATTTTATTTAATATTATTTTAAAATATTTTATCATATTTATAGGTGTTATCATGATTTGGATTACAAGTGAAGTAGACGGTAAAATATATAAGGAACCGTTTTCAAAAGGAATTTTGGCACGTTCACTTAATATTGCCGATTTAGGTTCTCAAAGAGCTCATGAAATAGCTAGTGATATCGAAATGGATTTGATTAAGGATAATATTACTGAAATAGCTAGTTATGATTTGGCTGACGTAATTTTAAAACACCTTGAAAGTATAGATTCCCTTTCAGCAAAAAAATATAAGAATTGGAGGTCTCTTAGAAATTCTAAAAAGCCTCTTATTATATTAATAGGTGGGGCATCAGGTGTAGGTACTTCTTCAATGGCATTCGAACTTGCGAATAGACTTAGATTAAAAAACCTTATAAGTACCGACATGATTCGTGAAGTAATGCGTAAGATTGTTTCCAAGGAATTAAGTCCCGTTATTCACAAATCAAGTTTTGATGCATATGAAAGTATCAGAACTCCATCAATTCGTATAGATAATGTTATTGAAGGATTTATTAGTCATGTTGATGTTGTTAATGTAGGTATTGAAGCTATTATCGAACGTTCCGTTAAAGAGGGTATCAGTACTATTATTGAGGGCGTTCATGTAGTTCCAGGATTTATTAGAGATGATCTGATGGAAAATAATAACATCATTATTTTCACATTAACTGTAGATGATGAGGAATCTCACAAACAAAGATTTTACTCCAGATGCAGACAGCCTTGGGTAAAAAGGTCACTTGAGCGATATATGGATAATTTTGACACCATAAGGAAAACTCAAAAGTTTTTAATGGAACAGGCTAAAATACATGATTCCCGTATAATAAACAATGTTGAAATTAATCAAACCATAGATATTATGGTGAATGATATTCTAGAAAAGTTCGGAGGTGAAGACAATGATGAATAAAAAGGTTAAAGAGATAATGACTGCTGATGTTATTACAACAACTCCTGACATTGATGTTGTATATGCATTTGAGAAGTTAATGAAACATAAAATTAGTTCTCTTCCGGTAGTTGAAGATGAAAAACTAATAGGGATTATAACTGCAACTGATGTTGGTCATAATTTGATTCTGGATAAATATGAACTGGGAACTTCTGTTGAAGAAATTATGATAAAATCAGTAATTACAGTTTCTCCTGAAGATACTCTTGAAGATGCAATTAACATCATGAAAAATGGCACTTCTTCTTCAGGTATTTTGAATCAACTTCCTGTTGTTGAAGATGAAAAATTAGTTGGTATTATTTCTGATGGAGATATAATTCAAGTTATTTTTTAATTTTACCAATTAATTTTTTTTATTTTTATTTTTTATTCTTTTTTAAGCAGTTACTATAATAAAATTTTTTTCTAGAAATAATATTTTTTCAAATATTTTCTTTTTATTGTAATTTTTTGTTTTCTAGTAATCCTTTTTTGATAACATTTATATAATATTACTGTCATATATATTAGTGGCTAGACTGGAGGGTTAGGGGTCCTCTGTAAGCACACACCCCCTTTGGTGCAGTTGAAGTTCAAGAGGCGGCTTTTTAAGAAAGTATGAGCCTAAAAAAACAACATAGAAACCTCGTCCTGCAGGATTGGTGGTGGTGAAATTTTTACTGGAGGGTAAAAATCAGTCATCTTCGGTATAGGAACGGGTCAGGCCCGGAAGGGAGCAGCTTTACTATTAACATTTCAATGCTTGCAGAATCCCGGGGTGGAGTTGGATTTTTAGATAACTTATATTTTTGAGATTAGTCCACTTTTGAACATGCCATTTATCTAAATGATGCAAGAATACCGCAACTTCTGTAAAGTTGTGGATGAATTGCAAGTTGGGTATACTATTATTTTTTTTAACTTTTAAATTGTTATTTTCTTATAATGCTTATTTTGAGCAGTAATTTGAATAGGAATCAGCATTCAGTATATATGTTAATTTATCATTTGGTATTGGTTATTAAATATCGTAGAAAGGTTATTGATGAGGATATTTTTTGATTCATTAATTGTTATTTTTGATAATATTGGTTTTAAATATGGTATTGTAGTTAAAGAAGCGAATTGGGAGGTTGATCATATTCATATTTTATTTGAAGCCAAAC
>NZ_CAMJCX010000012.1 GCF_946404245.1 uncultured Methanobrevibacter sp. | reverse complement strand
AATTTTTCTTTTAGCTCTTCACGGGCAAAACGAACTTTCATTCCGCCGAAACCTGGAATGGAGTCTATGATTTTACCTTTACTGTGCTGTGCTTTGTACAGTTCATTGGTGGCTTCATGTAACTTTTCATCGTTTTGGTCTGTAATTCCTAATCTTTCGATGATGTCTGCAGCCGGAATTTCTCCGTATCCTTTAAGGGTACACACTGGAATCGGTTCAACGTTATCGATAATTCCTTCCAGGTGGTATTTAGCTATTAATTCATCGTTATTTTTTAAGTCTTGAAGTGCAATGTAGTCTGCCGGTGCATCAGCAGGTTCTGAGAATACTACTCCGCTTCCGTAGGATGCACTTACAAAGCTTGCTGGGAAAATAGGCAATTCATCACCGGTGAATGGGTTTGTTGCCATTTTTCCAATCAAATCGTTAGGATTGATTTCCTCGATTATGTCCAAGTCCTTAATTTGATTGGATAAGTTGTAGTGAGCTTCTTTTGTAATTACCCAGTTTTCGCCTTCAGCATTAACAAGTACATATTCCACATCCGGGTTCAACCAGATGTTGGTTGCTCCAACGATTGTTTCTGGTCTGAGTGTAGCGGTTACTAAAACTTTATCATCAATTTTGAATTTTAAGAGTGTAAGTTCATTGACTCCAACACCTTCACCTTCAAGCAAATCGTGGTCTCCTACAGGGTTGTCACAGTTCGGACAGTATTTTACAGGGTGTTCCCCTTTTTGAACTAGTCCTTTTTCATACAATGTGGTAATCTGCCATTCTATGAACTTCTTGTAGGTTGGATCAATAGTTCTGAATTCTCTTCTCCAGTCGATTGAATAACCCATCTCTTCCATAACTTCGTGGTATTCGGTTGAGAAGTATTTTACAATAAATTCAGGGTCTTCCAATTGAGGTAAGGTTTCTTTTGGAACGCCGTGAACTCTTTCATATAAATCTAAGGTCCAAGGGTCTTTTCTTTTAATCCTGTCAGCAATTCCGATAACTGGAGCACCGGTTACGTGCCATGCCATAGGGAATAATACGTTGTATCCTTCCATTCTTTTAAATCTTGCATAAACATCTGGTACGGTGTAAGTACGTCCGTGACCGATATGCATTGCACCACTTGGGTATGGAAATGCTACTGTAAGGAATAGTTTTTCTCGTTCATCTGGGTTAGATTCAAAAAGCTTTGCATCTGCCCATTTTTTCTGCCATTTCTTTTCGATATTTTCGCTCACTAAATCACCATTATAATATTGTTTTTTTAGGGCTTTCAGGAACTTTACTTTTGTGCTCGCTCCTAATAATTTTTGTAATAATCATATCAACGTCATCAACTGAAATATTTAACTTTTCAGCTATTTCAGTGTCTTTCAAATCTTTTTCTGTGTATAAATAAAGAATCTGATCAAGCAAATCATATCCCATTCCAATTTCATCCTCATCGGTTTGACCGTTCCACAAGCCTGCGCGAGGTGGCTTTTCAAGGATTGCTTCTGAAATGCCTAGGTATTCACTTAATTTGAAAACTTCAACTTTGTACAAATCTCCAATAGGCTCCATATCACATGCGCCATCTCCATGTTTTGTAAAATAACCGATTAGAATTTCGCTTTTGTTGCCTGTTCCACTTACCAGGTAATTTTTCTGATTTGCAAAATAATAAATGATGGACATTCTTATTCTAGCCTTAAGGTTACCGATAGCTAAAGCATTTTCCTCTAATTGAGTCATTGATAAAAACTCGTTTAAAATGCCGTCAATAGCTATTTCTTTATATTCAATTCCTAAATTTTGAGCTATTTTAATGCCGTGGTCTGTATCTTCGGTTGGTGTTGTAGCAGATGGCAATACAAGTCCAAATACATTCTCTTTTCCTAAAGCTTCGCAGGCCAGATATGCTGAAAGTGTGGAATCGATTCCTCCACTCAAACCAACAACAATTCCATCGGTTTTTGACTCGCTAACTTTGGATTTGATGAATTCGACTAGGTCAATTTTTGTTTTTTCTAAGTCTATATCTGGAATTATGCTAATGTTTTCACCAACTTAAATCATTTATACATAAAGTAATATGTACTTATTAATTAATAAATTATATTATGTCAGATGTAGAACTTATTTCCAAAAAATCATTTTCAGATATTGACAGTGAGATTATTGACAGGTTCATGGAATTTCAGCAGGCGCTGATTGACAAGGATGAAGCTAAACTGAACGAGATTTTAACTGAAAAATATGAGCTTATCCATATGTCCGGCAAAAAACAGACTAAACAGGAATTCATCGGTGAAATTATGGACGGCACTCTGAATTATTATAAATCTGAAATCATTGAGCCGACAATCCTTTGGGATGATGATGAAAGGCCAACATTGATTGCTGATGTAACTTTAACCGCTAAGGTCTATGGAATAAATGGAAAATGGACATTGGACACTACAGTTGATTTTGAAAAGATTGACGGTAAATGGTACTTTTCGAAATGGGATAATTAATTCAAAAAAGTTTAGCAAAGTTATTTAGCTATAAAAAATTTAAATTGCATTTAGTAACTAAAAGCATGATTATGGAAAATCATAAGGTTACTATTTTCAGACAATTTATAAAATACTGTCATCTTCGGTATAAAATTTGTTTTTTTGCTGTTAGTGAAGATATAAAATCAGTAGTTACCTGCAAGATTAACTACTTTAATAAATTATATGAATCTTTCTGCTTCTTTAATAAACTCTTCAGCTTGTTTGATTCTTTTTCTTGCAATCCTTTCATCAATTTCATCGATGGCATCGTAATCTGCTGTTTCACGTTGTGCTTGAGTGGATGCTAAATATTTATATTTTTCATAGGGAAATTCATCTTCCTTAACATAATGTGTGTTAAATAAATGAATTAAGCCTGCATGAGTTTTAGGAGGTTTAATTCCTTTTTTAAGAATTAATGCTTTAGCAACTAAAAACATGGAATAATAAGATAAGCTAACGGCATCCGAATAATCCTCCATAGAATAAGCTGTTTTTGCAAGAGTTAATTTTTTGTTTGATTTATCAAAAAATGCTTGAGTTTCATCCAATTTCAACACCTTCAGAAAGAACGTTACTTAAAAAAGAAAAATGTTGAGTATTGTTGAATCTGTCTTCAGACATGATGTGGGCGGAAATTAATTCACTTTTATCATGCATAATCCAGGCAACTTCATCATCGATTTGATCTTCGATTTTTTCAGGAAAATTAGACACTATCAAAATATCAATATCTGAATCTTCACCATCCTCACATCTTGCAACGGATCCGAACAAAATGATTTTAAGGATATATTTTGAATTTACAGTCTTTGCAAACTCCTGAGCAATTTCTAATCTATTCATGATATTCACCAAAGATTATTTTTACATATAATAAGTTTCAATTTCATTAATAATAAATATTTTTGAAGTGCGACCTTATGAAATAACACAGGCTAAAAATCACTCAGAATTTCAATTTAAATAGTTTTATATTAGATGTAAATAATATATTATAAATGGCTGATAATATCCTGAGGAATAAATATGGACAAAAGTTTAAAAGAAATCATGAGGACAAAATGGATGTATTTGAACTGTGAGGAACTTAAATATTATTCATTAGGCATTTTTATAGAATGCATCTGTTTGAGTGTCGTGATTGCAATACTATTAAAATTGCTATTCAAATCTGATTTCATGTTGTCTATGGCTGGTTTTACAATTGTTAGTGTCATGTTCACAATTTTAATATATAAACGTGACTTTTTTGATGAAAAATTTCAATTATTTTCCTCTGATTTAATGCAAGGTACTAATCAGGGAATAATTCTATTCTTATTTGTATCGTCATTTTTAGTATCTTGGGCGTATTTCTGTGCGGCTTTAAAATATGGATTATATAATGCCATTGCATTTTCTTTAGCGGTGTGTTTTCCAGGAGTATTCATGCTTTTAAGAATAAATTCATACTCTAATGAAAACAACAATTCTGTGCATGATGATAATATGGGATTTAATCCAATTTTTCATTGGGTTATGGGTATTACTGTAGCTTCCGGACCTTTAGGGATATCTTTAACAAGTTTTTTAAAAAACATCTTTGTTAAAGGTTCATTTTTTAATATGGATTTAATTTTAGTCATGTTGGCATTACTTTTAGAATGTTTTGTTCTCTCCACTGATGTTGCGAATAAAATATTGCCATTTGAATTAAAAGGAATTGAAGGGATTAGGAAATTTATTCTAATTTCATTTTTGTTTATGGGTATATTGTTAGTTTTTAATATTGTAATTTAAACAATATCTAAAATCACCAATTGTAAATTCATAATTTCGCTCAAAATCGTATTTGATGAATCCTAAGCTTACTGAAATTACCAATTGGAAAATCATTTGCTTACTCTTTTTTACAATAAACATTTTTGAAGTGTGACTTTATGAAAAAACGCATGAATTAAATTTGAAAGATTTTCTTAAATGAACGGGATGGGAAACATTTTATTTTTGATTCATATCTTTAATTTTCCTTGCAAAAAGTATTGCTAAAATAATAGCAATACTCCATGTAATAACTTTCATCATAATAGATTCAAAAGTTAAATCAATATTATTAAAATTGGCCATATGAGAACTGAATATCATAGATATTAAGAAAAATAATATGCTTAATGAAATCAAAAGGAGTAAGCATCCTTTCTTTCTTCTAACTTCAAATGATAATATTCTATTGAATTTATCTGGAATGACAAATAAAATTTGGAAAATTAAAGTTATTAAACCTAAAGTTATTGCAATGGTTAAGTTACTTAATTTAAATGCATTAAAATAACCGTAAATTCCCACAGCCAAACTTAATAATCCATACCATGTTGGAATATAACCAAGGATAATTTCTTCACCTTCAATACAACTTTCGTCATTAAAAACATCATTTCTAAAATATAATGCCAATGAAGGTACAATAAAAGCAGATGAAATAACTATTCCTAAATTTAATTGGTTTAAAAAATAAGTAATTGTAATTATTGTAATAATGATTCCGGGAACTGAAAATACCATCAATTTAGACAAAAACTCATAGCTATTTCCAAATCTAATATCAGACATGATTTTGTATTTCTTTTCTAATCTTTCATAATTCAAAAGGTAATAAAACCATGGACTAAACAAAATGCAATATAATATCCATATTACAATACTAAAAAAGTCATTTAAGTTCATACATGTTAATATAGCTAATAATAGAAGAGGAATTGTGTAAATTAATATTGAACATATTCTTTCCAACATTGATAAACTTTTAATGTCTAATGGAAGTAGTATTTTTGATATTCTTAAATTGTCCATATTTTATCACATGTAAATTATTTTTGATATATTAATCATATATGTTATCGTATTTAAATCTTCTGCAGTTATCAGGAATTAACAAAATCTATGAAATTTTTTTTGATTCATAATATTGGGGAGTGGGTTTATAAAAAATTGTATTGAAATATTGTGTCAATAACTAAATTTATATACTATAAGAAATTAAAGTTACAATTAGTAACTAAAAGTAAGTTTATTTGGGAGGTAAATTACTTGGCATTTAGAGATTATTTTAAATTTAATAAGGATAAAACAACATTCATTTTTATCGGTGGTAAAGGTGGTGTTGGTAAAACTTCAGTATCCTCTGCTACTGCATTATGGTTAGCTGAACAAGGTAAAAAAACTTTAATCGTATCAACTGACCCTGCTCATTCATTATCTGATTCTTTAGAAGTTCCTATCGGAAGTTATCCTCGTGAAATCAAAACAAATTTATTCGCTGTTGAAATTGACCCTGATGTTGCAATGGAACAAAAACAGGCACAACTTGAAGCTCAAAAGGCAGCAAACCCTGATGATGCCGGCGGTTTATTAGGTATGGACTTTTTATCTGATCAATTAGATATGGCTTCATCATCTCCTGGTGCAGATGAAGCGGCTGCATTTGAAATGTTTATGGGAGTCATGAACTCTGATGAATATGATGTCGTTGTGTTTGATACAGCACCTACAGGACACACCTTAAGGCTATTGTCCTTCCCTGAAGTAATGGACTCATGGGTCGGTAAAATGATGATGCTTAAAGCAAAACTTGGAACTGCAACCAATGCGCTTAAGAAAATCATGCCTTTCATGGATGCGGTCGATGACCCTCAGACATCTGAAGATTTAAAACGTACAAAAGAGCAAATCGACAAGGCAAAAGAAGTATTGTCTGATCCGGACAGGACAACATTCAAGATGGTTGTCATTCCTGAAGAGATGTCAATCTATGAATCCGAAAGAGCTTTGGAAGCCTTAGGAAAATATGACATTACCGTTGACAGCGTTATCGTAAATCAGGTAATGCCTGACATCTGTGACTGTGATTTCTGCCATTCAAGACATAAATTACAGCAAAAACGTTTGGCCTTGATTGACCAGAAATTCCCAGAACAGCACATTGCCGAAGTTCCTCTATTTAAGGATGAGGTCAAAGGTCAGGAAAAGTTACTAAAATTCGCTCACATCCTATATGATGATGAGGACAATGATGAAGTAACTCAAGAAGCTATTCAATTATAAAAAAGTAAAAATAAGTTAAAATAATTATTATTTTAACTTTTAATCATTTTTTTCAAAAAACCATCCGAGACTTATTGAAATTATAAACAATGCCAATAGCAGTAGGCTATCACCTGTAGAACCCTTATTTGTAAAGTCAATGTAAACTGAATTTACAAAGTATATTATGAAAAGTATCACTGCCAATATGCAAAATATCAAAGATAATTTCCTGTTTTCATATTTTTGCCTGTATTTTGCTAAAAGGGACATTGTAATAACTATTAAAGCCAAAGCTAGCAGAAATACAAATATGAAGAAATATTGTGGCATTGTTGCGACACATATGAGCAGTATTGCTGTTACTGCAATCATAAATATCATTTCAGTCCTGTTCATTAAATCACCTACCTAGTTTTTCAAGTTGTGGACGGTAACTGCAAATATTATAAATAACATCAGTGTGGACATTGACAGATTCAGCTGCTTATCCATGAATATCAGAATAAACTCGTAAATGAGGCACACGATGAATATGATGTATAATATTTCAATCGCCAGCGGTTCTTCCTTAAAATATTCTATTAGTTTCATGATATCTTCCAGCTTTTATCCCAGTATTTTGTTGGCATGCTGAAGGGTGACCAACTTTCATCACTGAAATACTTGTATGTTTCAGACTTTGTTAATTTCTTTGTTTGTCCATCACTTATATATATTGCGTTATTTCTATTTAAACTGAGGTCACTATTGATTTCAACTTCAATGTAGTCATATCCGCCCTTATTGTTTGGGATGTTATACACCTTTTTGTCCTGCTGGTATCCAGGACGTGTGAATGTTATTGTATCCATGACCATGTGCCAATCCTTTTCGTCAATAAATTCGTTTCTTGCATCAACACCCATTTGCTGTATGAAAACCATTGATCCTAAAAGACTTAAAAAAGATTTTGTAGCGCCTGGAACCACTTTTCCCGCAATGAATGTTGAAATCTTATATAATATTTTGCTTAAAGGGTGTATCTGATTTATTATGTCATAGAGTTTTGTTAGGGGCGTAAGGATGTTCAATGCAGTTTTTATTCCGGATATTGTGTCTTTAGGTATCATGCCAACGCTGCAGCAGTCACAGCTTGTGGCAATCGATGAACCCTTATAGGTTGCACCATTATGGGAATAGATTACACTTGAAACTCCGCTGGTGGAATTGAGCACAATTGCGGAATTGCTCCCATCTTCAGCAAAAAGGTATAGCATTTCACCAAATTGCACTATGCTGGTTTTGTTGTTAGCTATTGCCATGAGGATATTGTCCTGTGAGTTGGTTGTTGTGTCCATGAATCTTGCTGAAATTTCTTCAAGGCAATATTCCTCAATATTTGGCAGCTGAAGTGAATTCATTAACCTGAATAAACTCACATTGTCTTTATTTCCTTTAACTGACATTCCCATATCTGAATCTAAAACATTCAGATAGGTATCGTCCAGATTTATTCCTCCAAGTATTGTCAATGTATCTCCACGATTCCATGTTACTGCAAATTGGCCGGCATATTCATCTGCTATTTTGTCTGCAAGCCATGTGGTTTCAAGGGATGCCAAATGCATGCCATAAACATTCATGACTCCAAAACGGTTTAAATAAAGATTGTTTTTATTTACCCAACTCTTTAAGAGTTCAGGAGTTATTTTATCATTGATTATGCTGTATGCCTGCAATACCTCAAAACCCAGTGTTTTCCGGTATTTGTCAGCTAATCCATAGCTGATTGTTTCTCCTTTTTCAAGCTTTTCCTCACCATTTACAAAAAATTTTGTAATGATGTCCTCTTTGGATACATATCCTTCAATGCTTCGTCCGAAATATGTAAATGTCACTGGGATGTTGGTGTTTGTAAATCTGATAGAATTAGTATTGTAATTAGTAATCTCGTCATAGCTTTTGTAGTTAAAGTCATAAATCGTTTTTTGATAGAATTTTGATAGGCTGTATTTCACGCCCATTTCGTCATAGCTTTGTGTCATGACGTTAACTTTTGCGGTTATCTTGTCGTTTTGCATATATGTGAATGTTTCGCTGTTTTGAAGGCCCTTGTCTGCATAAAATCCGAAGAGTTCTAGATTGTCCTTGGTGTTTGACTGGTAGTCTATTTGAGTAAATCCGTTAATTTTTGAAATGATGATTCCATTTCCCTTTAAATTGCTTCTGTTAGTGTCACTTTTCACTCCGCTTCCGTCTAAAGGTATTAAGTGGTATTTATATCCTATCAGTGTGGAATTTACTCCATCAATTCGGATATTGGAAAACAAATAACTTTTATCGCCAATCTGTACGGTAAAAATCTCATTTTTAGGCATTTTTATGATTCCGTTTAATCCGGATTTTATTGTGTATGCTGAATTTTCAAACACATGGGTTAAGGTCACATTGACATAATTCGGAATAAAAATTGTATGAGTATATCTACTGGGATTTATCGCTTTATTAACTGTTATTTTATTTTTAACTGTTAAATCGGAATATTGTGTTGTTATTGTATATTTTCCATTGGATAAACTTAAATCAAGTGTTGCGATACCGTTTTTATTTGTGGTTTTGGTATATGTTTTTCCGTTTACTTTCAATGTAACTTTTTTATTGGGTGAGGCTTTGCCATTGCTGTTTAGGATTTTAACATTGAATTTTGCCTTTTGAGTCTCGTTAAAGGTCAGGTCATTTGTCACAATCAATGATTTTATCGTAACTGTCTTTGTCAGGCTTTCAGTAGTTTTGGGATTTGTAACGACGATGGAATATTTTCCGGGCTTTAAATTGATGGCTAGTGTTGCAACTCCTTTATTGTTGGTTTTAACGGAAGTGACCTTGCCATTTAGCTTGAATTTTATTGCGGTATTTTTAAGAAGTTTTCCCTTTTTGTCATAAAATGTCGAGGAGTATTTTCCGGTATTCTTATAGTATTTTGAATAATCGCTGCATTTTATGGTACTTTTTATCGTCACTGTGCTTTTGGCGGTGGCGCCCTCAAATTCACTGTTTCCATTGCATATGCTTAAGACAGTATACGTTCCACTTTTGTAATTGAGATTAATCGATGCCTTTCCTGTCTTGTCGGTGGTTTTTGTAAAACTTTGACCATTGATATTGATCTGTATTTTTGCATTGGAGATAACCTTCTTTTTGTATTTTAAAGTCACCGTAAATTTGCTTCCGTCCTTGTAATGCATTTTAACGTCGGGAGCGCTTAAAGTGACCTTTTTCTTTTCGACAGTCTGTGTTGCACTTAATTTTTCAATGTTTTGAACATCATTGTTCGATACACTTAATGTAGTCAAATCCTCCTGGGATTCCGGTTGAATTTGTTGTAATGTTTCATTTTCATTGTCTGCAGCTGAAACGGCAGAAATTAAAAAGAGCAATATGAAAACAAAACATATGGTGTTTATTTTTGCATTCATAATATCTACCTTAATTGTCAATTTTTAATTAAAATCAACAATTAAAGTATGAAATGCTTAATATATGAACTTTATTTTTAAAATTAAATAGTAAATGACTTTTAAAATGAATTTTAAGAGTAAATAACTCTAATATATGACAATAATGCACATATAGGTAAATTCACTCTGAGCAATATCTTTTAAATTGGACTCTACAATTTTTTCATCAGGGTAGCTCAATCGCTCACAGACGACAACTTTCCGGTCCGGTTCAACCCCATTGTCCAGAAGGAACTGAGCCATATCCTTAACCTTACGTGATGGGAGAGCTATTGTCACTTTTCCATTGTTGATTACTGGGAGGATGTCTTCTATGTTTTCTCTTCCGTGAAATGTCATCACGTTGGCATTATCCCATTGGATGTGGCATTTCGCAGCCGCAAGCTGTAGTGAACTGATTCCAGGTATCACTTCAATATTTTCCTTTGGGAAGTCCTTTTCACCGGATATTCTCAAAACAGTATTCAAAACACCTGAAAAACCTGGATCTCCTGTTGATAATATTGAAACAGTATTTCCGTCACAAGCCAGTTGAACACCTTCTTCAAGTTTGTCTAACAAATCCTTCACATTAAAAGCAATTTTGCCCGCTACATCATCAAACAGGTCTATTGCGCGGGTGCTTCCGACAGTATAGTCACTTGACCTAACTGTATCGATAGCCTTTTTGGTCAAATATTCACTTGCACCAGGCCCTATTCCAACAATATAAATTTTACCGGTCATTTTAATCATTTATCTCTAATTTTTCTTTAAATGTTTTTTTCAAATCATTTCTAATTTCGTCAGAGTAACTGTTGTCATTTGAATCATGTAATGTGAACATTGCGAGTTCATAGATGATTTTGTTCATTGATTTGCCATATTCAGTCAAGTGATATTCTGTAGTTATTGGTGTTGTGTCCAAAACATGTTTTTCAATCAAACCATTTTCTTCTAATTCCTTTAAACAATTTGATAAAACTTTATTGCTTAATTTGGGTTTGTCCTCTTTAAATTCCTTAAAATGTTTTTTGCCAAAAAACATGTCTCTTATGATTTGTATGCTCCATTTTTTATTGATTAGGTTTAGAGTTCTGTCAACTGGACAAATTATTTTTTCGGTGTTCATAGTGATAGTTTGATTAAATTATTATATATTAGTTACTTTTTGGTTACATGGTTTCTTAAAAGTTACAAAAATCATTTAAATATCTAAATAAATATTATAATTAACAAATTAGGAGGGATTAGATGAATTCACGCGAACAATTGGATTTTTTAATTAATTACTTAGTAGATGAAAGAGCAGAATCAATTGATATTCCTCAGGATTATCAGGATAAAAGAAATTTGCTTCGTGCATTGATGAATGTAAGAATGCCCTCTAAAGTATCAGAGGAATTTTTAAAAGTTCAAGATGATTTTTTAACAAATGAAACATTAAATAAAGACTTGACTTCTGTTGATGATATTGAAGAAGTCAATGGCAAACTCATGCTTTGGCAGGGGGATATTGCAACATTAGACGTGGACGCAATTGTTAATGCTGCAAACTCAAAGTTATTGGGTTGCTTTATTCCTCTTCACAACTGTATTGACAATGTTATTCACTCAGCAGCAGGCGTTCAGTTAAGGGATGAGTGTAATACGATAATGAAAATACAAAACGAGGATGAAAAAGTTGGCAGGGCAAAAATCACAGGAGCATATAACCTGCCTTCAAAATATGTAATTCATACTGTTGGGCCTGCTATCCCTCAGGGATTAAAACCTTCAGATGATGACTGTGAGGCATTGGCCAGCTGTTATAGATCCTGTTTGGAAATAGCAAGCTATAATGAACTCGAATCCATTGCATTCTGCTGCATTTCAACTGGGGTATTCAATTTTCCTCAGGAATTGGCGGCAGAAATTGCGGTTAGAACTGTTAATGAGTATTTAGAAAACAATGAAACTACTTTGAAACATATTATTTTCAATGTGTTTACGGATGATGACTATTCAATATATAAAAAATTATTATTTTAAGGTGATATGATGGAACGTTTTGTACAAAGATTAGATAATGCTTATGATGCTATTAAAAATGCAGATTACATTCTCATTGGTGCTGGAGCAGGTCTGTCAACTGCAGCAGGAATAGAGTACACTGGGGAAAGGTTTGAAAGGTATTTCAAAGATTTCATAAAAGAATACGGTTTTACTGATATGTATTCTTCTGGATTTTATCCTTTTGAAACATCTGAAGAGAAATGGGCATATTGGGCAAGGCACGTTTTTGCAAATAGATATGATGTAGGCAAAACTGATGTTTATCAAAAACTGCTGCAATTGGTTGAAAATAAGGATTATTTTATCCTAACAACAAATGTGGAATCTCAATTTTGGATTAATGGATTTGATGATAGCAGAATTTTTGCCACTCAAGGGGATTACGGCTTGTTACAATGTAGTAAACCATGCCATGATAAATTGTACTCAAATGAAAATCAAGTTTTCGAATGGTTGGAAAATACAAAAAATTTTAAAATACCTACAGAATCAATACCAAAATGCCCAATCTGTGGTGAAGAGATGGAATTAAATTTAAGAGTTGATAATCGTTTTGTTGAGGATGCTAAATGGCATGAAATGAACGGAAAATATGCAGAATTTTTAAACCATATTGATGAGAATAAAAATCTGGTATTTCTGGAACTGGGTGTCGGATATAATACTCCAGGTATTATAAGATATCCTTTTGAACAGATGACTTTTGACAATCCAAATACTACTTTAATTAGATTGAATAAGGACTATCCTCAGGCAATTCCTCAAAATAAAGATAAGACAATAGGGTTTGATGAAGATATATCAGAGATTTTTGACTATTGGCTTTCAAGAGTTTAAATTCTCTATTTCTTTTTTTAAAAATTTATATATTGATTCTGCCCCAATCAAATCGCCGGGGTCTTCCCATTCGGAGGGATATAAAATAAATGGTTTGGTTTGATCCCCTCCCAATCCTCCATGGGACCCAATCAGCTCTTCAAATGCACATACCTCATCATATTTTTCATCGTAAAAGCTATTGACTAAAATGTCTGGCATGTTTTTAAATGAATTTTCTCTTTTCAGGTGTCTTGCGGCATTTTCTCCAAAGCCCTTGAGAGGATTTTCACCGATTATCTCGTCGGTTTCCAGATAGTAAATTCCGTTCTGACCTATGACCATTCCTCCATTGGCTATTGAATTAACCAGTATAAATCCTATTCCTGAGTGATTTACAAGACCTGGAATCAAATCAGGGAACAGCATTACTATTTCCTCATAGGTAAGGCGTTGACTCCATTGGGTCAAGTAAATTAAACCTAAGTTGCCTGAGCCCAAAACAATCAATTCTGAGTCTTTTGCTTTTTTGGTACTCTGTTCAACACTTTCATATTTGCTGATATAGTCTAAACTATTTGAATATCTGTCCCGTATTTTTTTGTATTGCTCGTTTTCAAATATTATTGCAGGTTTTCTTTTTTCAACTTCATCCCTAATGTCTTGCAGTGATTTGATATCTTCAAATAAATCCTCACGGATATTTCCAAATTTGTCCTTAATATTTCTGATCTGTTTATTTTCAGGAATGACTGCATCTCTGAAGTGGTCAATATTGTATTCTGTTTTATATATCAGCATATCGTCCGGAAGGAACTTTCTAACATAATTCCCTAAGGTGATTCCATATCTCTGTTTGAAAGTGGCGCCCTTGGACTGGCCGTGGTCTGACAGGACAACAATTTCATAATTTCTATCACTCATTTCAATGGCTGATGTTAGTTTTTTAAATTGAAAATCAATATATTTCAATGCTTTCCAGACGTCGTCATCCTCAACACCTGAATGGTGGGCAATTTCATCATAGCCCATGTATGTTGCATAGGCGGTGTCAATATTTCCTGTTAAAATTTCACTTGTTAAAACATCAGTTGTTGCTTCTCTTAACGCAATATTGGCTCCTGCTCTAACGGCAGCATAAACAATTGTTCTTCTAAGTCGTGGCTGTATATTTTTCACGCGATGAACTATTTGGGACTTTAACTCTAATACTATATCCCATAAGAACAATACAATTAATCTTTGATAGTTGTAGGCATCTAAAAACACTGCATCCAATGTTTTGTTGTAAATGTTTTTCATGCCGTTCAATTGGGAGGATGTTAATGTTGGAATCTTGCTGTCTCCCGAAAACATGTTTGCAATGCTGATGCCGTTTACAAGCAGGCCCTTGCCATCGCTGATTCTTCTTTCTATTTCTGGAGCATCGCTTAATTTTCCGGAAACAATCATTTGATTGTTGTTTTCTTTTTCAACCCATCTATAAGCTACAATGTCCTTATTATTTCCATGTAGAATTCCCGCCTGGCTTGATCCGGTCTGTGAAGATAAATCTGTTTCCCAGCCTTTCAGAGTATGTGATTTGTCATCTATCCATTTTTTAATGTTGGGCATAACTCCTTTTTCAATAGCTTTTTTAAGGATATTTATTGAAAGGCCATCAATTTCAAGCATTATCACTCCAGGATATCTCTTTTTATATTGTGTTTTTTGTTTTAGGGCATATCTTAAAATGTTTTTCAGGTATCTGTCGTAGTAATTGGTGTTTGTAATGTGTGAAACGAATGTTGTGGCTATTGCAGTTACAATTGTAACTTGCAGGACTCCATAAACTCCTGCTGAAACACCAGGGATAAATAAGGAGGCGATATAAAAGATTATTGAGTTAAGAAATATTGATCCGATACCCAAAGTAAATATGATTATTTTCATCAGAAAACGTCTGAATATGGGCCAGAGAAGTGCATTTGCAATTGCAACGGCTATGACGATGATGAACGCATTATACCATGGCCCAACAGTAAAATCTGTGCTGATATAATCCACTGCATAAATTGCGATAGCACTGCCTAATATATACAATATGGTGGTGATTATTGTCCTCAATGATGAAATTAATCGGTTTTTAATCATTCTATCTCAATTTTATGTTTTTTGGTTGTTTTTAATGTAATGATAGTTATTTCCGGTTTGCAGTTAATTCTAACTCTAAATGAATTGGTTCCCAGCCCTTTGCTTGTGTATTGAATCATGTTCCTGACTTTGTATAATCCAACAGGATATTTTGTTGAGTTAGGTCCTCTGAATGGTGTTGTTTCAAATTTTGGGATGATAAATTGCCCACCATGGGAATGTCCTGAAATTTGCAAATCAAATAATCCGGTTTGTGATGACTCTTTTGCAAAATCCGGTTCATGGGCAAGCAAAATGCTTGGAATGTTTTTAGGCATTTTAGCAATTACTTTATCTAAATTGTCTGCACAAACTGTGCAGCTGTCAACACCGCAGATATTAAGACAATCGCCATCTTTTTTAAGGGTAATTACATCATTGCTTAAGTCAACAATGTTGGCATTTTTGAAGATTTCCCTTATTTTATTGGAGCTCATCCAATGGTCGTGATTTCCCAAAACGCCTACCTTGCCGTAAGGGGCATGCAGTTTCTTGAAGGATTCCTCCAGGGATTTTTCATACCCTTCAATAACATATGAAAAGTAATCTCCGGTCAGGGTTATCAAATCAATGTTTAATGTGTTGACATAGTCGGTTAAGTCATTTAGATATTCTGGATTGATCCATTGGCCCAAATGAATGTCGGCTAGATTTAAAATCCTGAAATTGTTGAAATTCCAGCCTAAATCCTCTAATTCAATGTCAATTTCCACTAAATCAATATTTTTTGGATTAAATTTCTTGTCCGGTAGGGAATATGTCATTGCATCCTGAATGCCCTGACGAATTTTCATTGCCTGTGGACGTTCAATATCTTCATCTTTCATTATTATTACATTACTTTCTGAAACTATTTATAATTTCAATTACATAAATTAAGATGTTATTATTTATAAAGTGATTATTATGCTTCAAATTGCAGTTTGTGGAAAACCAAATGTAGGAAAATCATCTTTTTTCAATTCAGCAACTGCATCTGCTGTGGAAATGGCAAATTATCCATTCACAACAATTGATGCCAATAAAGCGGTTGCTCATGTAATTAAAGATTGCCCATGTCAGGAGTTAGGTGTGACATGCAATCCGCACAACTCAATATGTGTCGATGGAAAAAGATTGCTTCCAATTGAAATGATAGATGTTGCAGGACTGGTTCCTGGAGCGCATGAAGGAAAAGGATTAGGTAATAAATTTTTAGATGATTTAATGCAAGCTAAAGTATTCATTAATGTTATTGATGCATCAGGTTCAACAGATCTTGAAGGAAATCCTGTTGATGCTGGAAGCCATGATCCACTTGAAGATTTGGAATTCTTGGAAAACGAGATAGTAATGTGGATGTATGGAATTTTATCTAAAAATTGGGTCAGACTTATAAGAAAAGTGGGTGCAGAACACCTTGATATTTCAAAAGTGTTATTTGACCAACTTTCAGGTACTGGAATAGCTATTGAGGATATTATCGAAGCTAAAAGAACAGTGGAACCTGATTACAATAAATGGGAAGAGGAAGACTTAATTGAGTTAACCCGTAACATTTTACACATTGCAAAACCTATGATGATTATTGCAAACAAGGCTGACTTGCCTACTTCCGCTGAAAACATCAAAAGAATCAAGGAAAAATATCCGAATGTAATTCCAACTTCTGCAGGTTCAGAACTTGCACTTGTAAAGGCGGCAGAAAGTGGATTAATCAGTTACATATCTGGTGAAGACCATTTTGAAATCTTGAAACCTGAAGAATTGTCCGATGCTCAACGCAATGGTTTGGAATATATTCAGACAAACATTTTGGATGTATATGGAAGCACCGGTGTTCAGGATGCTTTAAACTATGCTATATTCGACTTGCTCGACCAAATTGTTGTCTATCCTGTTCAGGATGAAAACAAATACACTGACCAAAAGGGCAATGTCCTTCCTGACGGATTTTTAGTTCCTAAAGGTTCAACACCTAAGGAATTGGCTTATATCGTCCACACCGATATCGGTGACAAGTTCATGCATGCTGTCGATGCAAGAAAAAACATGCGTGTAGCCAGTGATTATGAGCTTCAGGACGGAGACATTATCAGTATTGTAACAAGAGGTTAAATCCTCTACTTTTTTTATTTTTAAGATTTTCATGGTTAAATTAACTCGAAATTTAAATCCAGAGGAATTTAAGGACTACTATTTTTTAAAAGAGGAATTGAAAGATTTCTGCAGGGCCGAAGGTTTAAATGTAAGCGGATCAAAACAGGATTTGGAAAAAAGGATTATTCATTATCTGGCTACTGGTGAAGAGTTAAAAGAAGTTCATGTTAAAAAAATTCGCAATGATTCTTTATCTGAAATTTCACTTGATTCAAAGCTCGGTGAAAATTTCAAGTGCAGTGAAGATAAAAGGGCATTTTTTGAGCGTGAAATCGGTAAAGGCTTCAAGTTCAAGGTCAAGTTTCAAAAATGGTTAAAATCAAATCCCGACAAAACATATGCTGATGCTATTGAGGCATATTTTGAAATTCAAAATTCGGGTGAGAAAACCAAAATAGATAAACAATTTCAATACAATCAATATATTAGGGATTTCTTTGAAAACAATGATGGCAGGTCCTTGGATGATGCTATTAAATGTTGGAAATACAAAAAATCTATTAAAGGTCATAACAAGTATGAGGAAAGTGATTTGGAGGCATTGCGATGAAAAAGGTAAAGATTACTGTCATGAGAAAGGTAAGGCACGATGATTTGATTGAAGAATATGAAAATCCGTTGGAACATGAGTGTGATGTTGAGGAAGGTCAGATTTTCATTGCAAACGGATGGCAAAAGCCTGAAGGATTCTGTGACAGTGCATGGGAAAGTTTATCTGCTTTTGTAATGGGTTTGGCCAATGGTGCAGAGGATTTCTATGGCGGATGGATGAAGAACAAAAAATCAGCAATGATATCCTGCAATGACGGTTTCAGGCCTGTAAGCTTTCTTTTGGAAACAATGGATGAAGATGCAGATTGATTGATATTATGGCTAAAGTTATTGATTTTTTTAAAAACGAAACTGTATTTTCAATATCATTAATTTTAGCGTTTATTTCCTGTTTTTTTGTACAACCGAATGTTAATTACTTAAATTATATCAACTGGGATACAATACTGCTGCTTTTTGCAATAATGATTATTGTCGAAATTCTTAAAAACTTGTCAATTTTTGAGATGGTGGTCAGGAAATTATTGTCCAAAATTTCCAACACCTGTCAGCTTGTTTTGGTTTTGGTGTTTGCCTGCTTTTTAAGCTCAATATTTATAACAAATGATGTTTCACTGATAATTTTTGTTCCATTTGCAATATTGGCCCTAAATAAGGTTGGTAGATTGGATTTAGTAATTTTGACAGTTTCTCTCCAGACCATTGCAGCCAATGTTGGGTGTATGGTTCTTCCTATTGGCGCCCCGCACAATATCGTGATGTTTACCGTATCCAATATTCCATTTGAATCATTTTTCCTAATACTTTTGCCGTATATTGCAGTATCATTGGTATTTTTAGCAATTCTATTGTTTCTAATTCCAAGAGAGAGTATTTATTTGCCAAAGATGTCTGAAATTACTGTTGATACTAAAAACTTTTTGAAAAAGGTCTTATGTGGTGTTGATTATTATTTGCTTTTAACTTTCATCACTTTATTTATTTTAATAGGCAATCTTGAAAACATTTCGTTTTTCAATTCTTTGTTTAGGCAGTTTATTATTGGTAATGAGGTTTTATGGGGAGTCATTGCATCTCAAGTAATTTCTAATGTTCCTGCGGCCATTCTACTTAGTGGTTTCAGCAGTAATTATGAAGCGATTATAGTTGGAATCAATATTGGGGGATTCGGAACACTCATTGCCTCCATGGCTAATCTGATTTCATATAAAATTCTTGCAAAGGAATGTGGGCAGTTTAAAACCAGATATCTGTTGATATTTACAGTTTTAAATGTTATTTTACTGATTATATTATCTGTTACATATTTTTTACTTAATTAGAAAACTATTTAATTTTTCAAGTTCAATATTATGTTTATGAATGACTCTTTAAGGATGTATGATGATTTTTCAAATGTCGTTTCAAATGAGGAAAGCATTTCTACAGACTCTGTTCTGGATATTTTAAAGAAATATTCTGGCACTATCTCTGTATTTGATTTGATGGCCGTTAATGCTGAGATGATTGAAGAGAACAAATATGTCCAGGAGAATTACAAGCATAAAAGTCATGGTGTTTACGTAAAATACTTTTTAGGTCGTATTAAGGACGTACACAGTGACAATAACTCCTATGATCATGACATTGATAAAGAGGAGTTCATTGATGCAATTGCTACATTAAAATCATATCATATCAACGAATCGGTAACTTCTAAAACAAAGTTTCCTTTAATTTATGGAATAATTTCCATTTACACTACTTTCATACTTGAAGAACCGATTCATCCGGTTGGTACTCCGTTTCCTGGCTCATTATATGTTGAAGAGCATGACGGAAAATTCTATTGTCCTGTTAAGGATGCAAATCTGGAGTCTCCAAATGCTGTATGTAAAATGTGCATTGCAGAACAATTGGATTTTTAAATAATGGGTATTAAATGTTTAGGAGGTGAAAAAGATGGCTGAAGATAACACTAACTTGATTTTAGTAATTATAGGATATATTCTTGCTATTTTCCAAGGATTCCCGTTAGGTTTCGTATATGGGTTAATTTTGTATCTTTGGAAAAAAGAAGATTCATTTGTCAATTTACACTCTAAAATTATAATGATCTTGTCACTTGTAGCATTTATCATTTTGTTCTTTATAATTTCTGCAACTATGGGTCTTGCATTCTTAGGAATGGGTATGCAATAAGTGATTAGATTTTGAAGTGCATTTCCAAAGGTTTTGCACTTCTGAGATTTTTTTTAATGTATTGTGACATTAACATTTGACATTCACGTTTTTCAGCTGGTTTTCTTTTGAGGATATATATCCTAATTTTTATTTATATTTAATTTTCAAAATGCTCGCCGTTAATGTCAATGTCGGTTAAAATTATTCAATATTTTCCAGTTCAATAACATTTAATAAATTCCATCTTCAATATTTTGTGATAGTATATATCTGTGAAAAATCAAATGATTAATAAGGAGATTTTAATGGCTAATAAAAATGTTGAATTGATGAGGGGAGAGCCTGAAATAGCAGTTCGAAAACTTGCAATTCCAATCATGATATCAATGCTTTTGACAGCATCATACAATATCGTCGACGGAATTTGGGTGGCAGGACTGGGTCAGGCAGCTATTGCAGGAATAGGATTTGTCACACCGATATTCATGATTTTGAATGGTGTTAGCGTAGGTCTTGGAAATGGTGCAACAAGCAGTATTGCTCGTGCAGTTGGTGCAAGAAACCATGAAGGAGCCAGCAAATCAGCAACACACTCTCTTTTGATATTTTTAATAGCTTCCATAATATTAACAGTGCTTTTGCTCGTAATTCAGGAGCCATTGCTTAAAACATATGGTGCAAGCGGTCAGTCATTGGTTGAGGGTATTAAGTATGGTACTCCATTGTTTTTAGGTTTGTTCGCTTTCATATTTGCTAATGGGGGAAGCGGTGTTCTTCGTGGTGAAGGTGATATGAAAAGGGCAATGTATGCAATGATTGTCTCTGTTGTTTTAAATTTCGTTTTGGATCCCCTGTTCATTTATGTCTTGAATTTGGGTTCAGCAGGTGCTTCTCTTGCAACCATTGTAAGTTCCGTTGGTTCCGCTTGTGTTATCATGTATTGGATTTTAATCAAGAAGGACACTTATGTTAATGTAACCTTTAAGAACTTCAAATTTGAATCTGAAATAGCCCGTGATATCTTAAAAGTTGGAATTCCTTCTTCTCTGGATATGCTGATGATGTCAATTGCAATGAGTTTATATCTCATGTTTATTTCATCAATAGGTGGAGAATATGGTATTGCAGCATTTACATCCGGTCAAAGGTTATACTTATTTGGAATAATGCCTTTAACTGCAATAGGTAGTGCAGTTGCAGCCGTTAGTGGCAGTGCATTCGGGGCTAAAAACTGGGATTATCTTAACAGAACTCACAAATTCGGTACAAAATTTGCAACAGCAATTGCACTGGTTATAATGCTTATTTTAGTAATATTTGCACCTCAGTTATCATTGATATTTGCTTATACTCCTGAAACAGCTCCTCTGATTCCTGAAATTACAAATTTTTTAAGAATTGCATCATTTGGTTTGCTTTTGGTGGGTATTGGAATGCCTTCAAGCTTTTTCTATCAGGGAATTGGTCGTGGAACCACAAGTCTTTGCTGGACAATTATAAGGGAAGTAATATTTACAGTTAGTTGCACTTACCTGTTTGGAATAGTATTTGGCTGGGGATTAATAGGTATCTGGACTGGTTTGGCTGTTGGTAGGATTTTAGCATCTATTCTAAACTATAGTTATGCTAGATACACAATTAAAAAGCTAAAAACCACTTTAAATTAATTTTTGAAAAAAAAGAAAAATAGGGAGTAATTATTTATCCAGCAAGTCAGCTACTTTGTTTGCGATGAATACGCAGCAGTCGACACAAGGGGATTTGTCTTCTCCGTTTTTACTTATGATATCGCAGCGCACTGTGCCGTATTCTTCCTTGAATGCATTGAATATTTCTTTTGCGTTTGCTTTTATTTCAGCAGGGTCGTCATTAATTATTCCGTTCGCCATCAATGCGCCTGTTACAGCACCGCAGGTTCCTTCATCAAATGTTCCACCCATTCCGCCTGCAAATCCACAGGCTAATTTGACCATTTCTTTTTGTGTAATGTCTGCTTCTGTTGTTTCACAAAGTCCCATTAAGGTTGACTCAGAACAACTTTTGAAAGTCCTGTATTCGCGAATTTTCTCTTCTAGAATTTGTTTGTCAAGTTTCATAATGCAATCTCCTTAAATAATTATATTAATAACGAATTTAAAATATTTATTTATTAAATTTTGTGAGTTGATAAAAATTATACATCCAAGACCAAGTCCGATTGCCGCAACTCTTTACACATTAAGAGATATGAATGTTGATGTTATTGTTATGCATGGGCCTACAGGGTGCTGTTTTAGGACAGCAAGGCTTTTAGAAAGCGATGGAGTTCGTGTTGTAACTACTGGAATGTCTGAAAACGATTTTATATTGGGGGCCGGTGAAAAGCTGGTTGACACATTAATTGAAGCCTATGATGAATTTGAACCCAAATTAATGGGAATTGCAGGGACCTGTGCAAGTATGATTATTGGTGAGGATTTAAAAGATGCAATCGAAACTGCAGATTTGCCATGCACAGTAATACCTGTCGAATCTCATGGGGGATCAGGTGAAGGAGACAATACCGTTGGGGCAATCATGGCATTGGATGCGGCAGTTGAAGCCGGCGTGATTCCTCGCGAAGAATCAGACAGGCAAATTGAAATGCTGGAAAAGGCAACCGAAGTTGAAAAGACCCGTGGAATGGCACAGGGAAAATATATCAAACCAAACTTCGGAGACTCAAAGGAAAAAGTTGCAAAAATTGTTGTAAATGCCTTAAAAGACAATAAAAAAGTGGCATTCGTTTTAAATGTTAAAAAGGAAACATCATACTTATTTGCAGATATTGTCAATTTTGACTATAATGAAATCAATCCTGAAAACAAGCCTATTTTTGTAGCCAATCTCGATGAAAATATTGGACTTCCAAGAATCAGGCAGCATGCGGTAAACATTAAAGAGCAATTGGATATGGAACCGGATTTCATCACTGGGGGTCTTGATGAGTATCCTATCACCGGAAATAATGCTGCAGAATACTTGAAAGATAAGGACTTGGACTTGATTGTTGTATTCGGTGTTCCTCACGCGTTTCCAATTGAAGACTTTGATACTGAGTCAATTGCAGTGACAGATGGTCCACGTCTGGTGGAACCTTTAAGGGAGTTAGGATATGACCATGTTGTTGCAGAGCTCGATGCTCACTCAAAAACTTTAGGAGTAGATGAAATAGTATTTTCAGACTTTGGTGAAATGATTAGAGCAGTTATTGGGTGGTTAAACGAATGATAACAATTATTGATTATAAAAGCGGAAATCTGAAAAGCATTTCCAATGGGTTTAAAAAAATCGGTGCAGATTATCAAATCACCGATGATAAGCAGGTCATTGCAGACAGTGATTATCTGGTATTGCCTGGTGTCGGTGCGTTCGGAAGCGCAATGGAAAACCTAAAACCGTTTGAAGATGTAATTAATGAGCATGTCAATGACAATAAACCGTTTTTAGGAATTTGTCTTGGCCAGCAGGTGCTCATGAGTTCAAGTGAAGAGTCAAAAGGTGTTAAAGGACTTGACTTGTTTAAAGGGCATGTTGAATTGCTTCCGGAAGGTGTTAAAATACCTCACATGGGATGGAACAGGTTAAAAGTTATTAATGATTCACCAATTTTGGAAGGAATCGATGGTGAATTTTTCTATTTCGTTCATTCTTATCATGTAATTCCCGATGATGAAAGCATTGTTGCAGGAGTTTGTGAATATGGTGGAGATGTGGTTGCATCACTATCACAAAACAATTTGTTTTCCACTCAGTTTCACCCCGAAAAAAGTGGAAAGGCAGGATTAAAAATTTTGAAAAACTTTACTAATTTGGAGATTTAATTATGGATATTGAAGGCTTTGTAAGAGCTAGAATTGATGATTATGACTATAATGATTTGGCAGAAATTTTAGCAGTAAGAATACGCGAATACAAAAATATATCAGAAGAAAACTCAGTAGAAATGGCAAAAGCAGTAATTGATGAAGTCTCAACAACTTTAAAATTGCAGGAAAGTGATGACGAGTTTTTAAAAGAGATAGCTAGTGTTAATAAGGCTGATGTGCTTATGGGTGAAATGGGCGTAGGGTCCCGTGGAGCGGGCGACTTTTTTGTTCACAGAAAAATAGCGGAAATCGTATCATCTACAAACACTGCATCACTGGTTAATCCGTCAGAACAGGACGATGGAGGTGTTGTAAAAGCACCAGTCAACAACGATGAAGTTTATATTACAACTGCTGTTGATGGAATACACTCAAGATTAAGTGAATATCCATTTTTAGGAGGTTTTCATGTAACTCGTGCAACACTGAGGGATGTCTGTGTGATGGGAGCGGATCCTGTTGCAATATTGAGTGATGTCCACCTTGCAGATGACGGTGATGTTGCAAAGATTTTTGACTTCACAGCAGGTGTTGCTGCAGTTTCAGAACTTGTTGATGTGCCTATTGTGGCCGGAAGTACCTTACGTGTCGGAGGGGACATGGTTTTAGGTGACAGATTTGTCTCAGCGGTCGGAAGTGTAGGAGTATCAGCTTATCCGCCAACTGCAAGAAAAGGTGCAACTGAAGGGGATGTAATTTTATTAACAGAAGGTTCCGGAGGAGGAACAATAACTACAACAGCACTTTACAATGGATTCTTTGATGTTGTATGGGATACAATGAACGTTAACTTTGTTCAGGCATCACATGCACTGTTTGAAGCGGACCTTGTAAAGGACATTCATGCAATGACTGATGTGACAAATGGAGGTCTCAGGGGAGATGCGCATGAAATATCAAACACAACCGGTGTTGGTTTGGAGTTCTATGAAAAGGAAATCAGACAGATGGTTGCTCCAAATGTGCTGAACATGCTTGAAACATTGAATATTGATCCGTTGGGTGTTTCAACCGATTCATTGATGTTAATTGCACCTCCTGAAATTGTAGGAGACATCAAAAAGGCAGTTGCCAAATATGATGTTGCAATTTCTGAGATTGGTGAGGTTAACAATTCAGGAGAACCGATTTTAATAAAAGAAGATTCCACAGAAGAGAAACTTGTTCCTTTGTTCAGGGAAGCTGCATACACTAAAATCAAAAAACTGGTTGGTGAAACAACACCTGAAGACTTTGAGCAAATGAAGGAAAAGGTTCAAAAGGCTTCAGATGCAGCTATTGCCAAAAAGGAAAAAGTCATAGAACACATTCGTGGAAACTAATCTTTTAAGTATTTCTAAAGTGTGACAATGCACATTGTCATAATGTCGCACTTACCTATTTTTTATTTATTTTTGATAACAATCTTTCTTCATGAAAGACAATAGCGGAAGTTTATACATAATCGAGGCCATTTTGGCAATCACAATTCTTTTGGTAGCTGTTTTAGTTGTAAATACCGTAATTTCAATTCCGTCTCCAGAATATTCATATGAAGCCTACGATTTGACTTCAGCTCAGGATACGATGGAGGTTCTGGCTGGAAAAATAGATTTTGAAGACCAAACGTTTTTGGGTGAAATCTCAACTATTTTAAAGGAAAACAAGAATTCAAAAAAATCAATAGGTGAGGTTTCTGAAATCTGTCAAAATAAACTGGACAGCTTTAAATTTACTAATTACAAGTTTTGTGAGAATAACAAATTGAAAGGGAAGGTACTGGCTTATAAGGGCAATGGCAATAATGTTAAAGAGGTATCTGTTGCAACCCGGACCTATGGAGATTATTCATATACATTGTATGTATGGTAATAATTTAAATACTATTAATAGCATATATTAAAATGTTATCTTATTTTGTTTGCCCTGGTGGTGTAGTTTGGATAACACATGGGACTGCGGATCCCATTCCCCGGGTTCAAATCCCGGCCAGGGCATTGTTATTTTCCGTGATTATTATGTTAAATGCTAATACTTATGTTACATCTCAAAAGGGTATTGGTGGAACTATCAGAAACCAATATGAAGATTTTTATGTTGAAGAAATTCCTGAAGTCATTCCAGAAGGTGAAGGTCCTAATGTTTATGTGTGGATTGAAAAACTGGGAAGAACCACATTGGATGTTGTACTTGACATTGCTCGTGACTTGCACATTTCAAGAAAAAGAATGGGTTTTGCAGGAATGAAGGACAAAAAGGCAATTACCCGTCAATGGATCTGCATAGCAAACATGGACTCAGAGGAGCAGCTTAAGCAAGTTGAAAACCTTGATATTTACAAAACTGATTTTTTAAAAGTGGTCCGTGGACGCAAAAAGCTCAGGATGGGTCAGCTTAAAGGAAATAAATTCAAAATTCTAGTCAAGGATTTGGATGACATTCAGGAAAGTGCAGACATTGCAAACGAAGTGTTAGCCCAACTTGAGATAACTGGTGTTCCGAATTATTTCGGATGGCAAAGATTCGGAAAGCCAAGGACAATAACTCATTTGGTCGGCAGGGCATTGGTCGAAAATGACCTAAAAAAGGCAGTTGACACTTATATCGGAAATCCTCAGGATGATGAATCAGAGGAAAATCAACTTGCAAGACAGGCTTATGATGACGGAAATCTGGAAGAATCTCTTAATCTTATGGGAAAAGGAATGCGCTATGAAAAAATGATGATAAAAGAATTGATTAGGGGTTCTAAAAAAGGAGATTTGACCGATAAATATTATATGAATGCGCTCCATGCACTTCCAAAACCACTTCAGAGAATGTTTGTGCATGCTTATCAATCTTATTTATTCAACGAAGCCGTAAGCAATAGGGTCTCTATGGGTATAGATAAATATATTGAAGGAGACATAGTTATTGATACAGAAGAAAATATAGTTCGTGATAAAACTGTTGAAGAGTATCAGGAATTAATCACAAACTTTAAGGCCAATCCAACCTGTCCGCTGTTCGGTACAAAAGTGCCGTTTGCAGACGGTGAAGTTGGTGAGATGGAAGAGGATATTTTAAAGAAATATGATATCACAAAACAAGATTTTGAAGTTCCAAAAATGCCTAGGTTAGGAAGTCACGGTCTTAGACGCCAAATGCGTTTCCAGGTATGGGACACAAAGGCAACTCCAACCGATGATGGTCTTTTATGCGAATTTTCAATAGATAAGGGTTCTTATGCAACTGCAGTTTTAAGAGAAATAATGAAAAAAGATGTTATTTAGGTGTGAAAGTATGGTAGTTTGTCCGGATTGTGGAAAAGAAGTTCCAGATGCTAATTTCTGTAAAAATTGTGGAGCTGCTCTTCCTGAAAAAAGTGAAAATGTTGAAGTTGAAGACGCAACACCAGTTGAAACAGAAGTTGTTGAAACAATTCCTGTAGTAGCTGAAGAAGTGGAAACTGAAGAGGAAATTCCTTCCAGTTCAAGTAATGGTCCTAAATTCTGTCACAGTTGCGGATTTAAGCTTGACGGTAACTATAAATTCTGTCCAAATTGCGGATATGATTTGGAAAACAAGACCCAGGTAAGGTCAAGGGCATATGATTCAGTCGTAACAACAGAGGAGAAAAGTGTTCTTGTATCAGTCATTTTAAGTATCATTATACCTGGTTTAGGCCATTTTTATTTAGGACTGTCCCGTAAGGGTGCAATATTTTTATTAGCTTATGTTGTATCTGCTATTTTGATTTTATTACTTATAGGATTCATATTGGTCTTAGTAATATGGATTTGGGCATTAGTCGATGTAATTCAGTCCACAAATGCTCTGAATAATGGTGAAAGTGTTGAAGATAAATTATTATAATCAGTGATTTTTATGATTGAATGTAGAAGTATCGCAAAAGGAAAAGGAAAAGGGGAACTTATTGTCTCATCCGAGCCAATTAGTTTTTTAGGCGGAGTAAATCCTGAAAATGGTCAAGTCATTGACCCTAATCATGAATTGAAAGGACAATCAATTAAAGATAAGGTATTGTTTATTCCAGGAGGAAAAGGATCTACTGTCGGGTCTTATGTAATTTTCCAGATGATGAAAAACAATACTGCTCCAAAAGCAATCATATGCCTTAATGCTGAGCCTATCATTGCTACTGGCGCTATCATGTCTGATATTCCTATGGTTGACTCTCCAAGTGATGTTAAGGATTTAACTAACGGAACCTTGGTTGAAGTTGATGGGGATAACGGAACAATAGAACTGTTGTAGTGATAATATGCAAACTCTAATTGAAAATGTCAATATAGTAAATCCGTTTGAAGATGTTAAAACTCATCAGAATGTATTGATTGAAGATAATTTGATAAAAGAAATATCTTCATCCAAAATTAACACTAAAGATAACGTTAATGTTATTGACGGTGAGGATAACTATTTGCTTTCTGGTTTTATTGACTGTCACACTCACATTTTTGCAAAAGGTTTTCACAAAGAGGAAAACATGGCAAATCCGTTGGGGCTTCATTTTTACAATGCTGTTCCCCACTCACTTCAAACAATCAATGCAGGTGTAACTTCAATTAGGGATTGTGGATCTGCCGATTTAAGCTTTAAATTGGCGCAAGAGAGAAAATTATTCAAGGCACCTAAAATCTACCTGTCAATAACTCCATTGGTCATGACTGGAGGTCATTTTGACTTGTTGCTTCCGTCCGGTTTTGACATGGAAATAATGTATCCCGGTTTTCCCAAAGGAAGATGTGATGGGGTTGAAGAGGTATTGAAAAAGACACGTGAAGTTAAAAGGGCAGGTGCCGATTTTATAAAAGTTATGTGCAGTGGCGGAGTTTTGACAACCAACACCTCTCCGGAATTTGCACAGTTCAATAAAAAGGAACTTAAGACAATAGTTAAAGAAGCCAGTGCTAATGACATGAAGGTTTCTGCTCATTGCCATAGTCTTAAAGGTATGAACAACTGTATTGATGCAGGATTTTCATCAATTGAACATGGTACATTCATTGATAAGAAGACTGCTCAAAGAATGGTTGAAAAGAAAGTTAGTTTAGTTCCAACACTATTAGTACATCAATTCTTGTATGAGCATGGTTTTCCTGCATGGGACAACTACGCACTTGAAAAAACAGAAAAACTAAAAGAAATAGTCAAAGTTCACAAAGAAAACATATCCGTTGCTTATGATGAGGGTGTCAATATTTTAATGGGCACTGACAGTGGGGTTATTCCTCATGGACATAATTTAGAGGAATTAATCCATTTAACTGACATTGGAATGTCACCTGACGAAGCAATTGCTAGTGGAACTGTTAATGCTGCTCAATATCTTGGCCATGATAATCTGGGATTGGTAAAAGAGAATTATGTCGCAGATTTGATTTTGGTCAATTCAAATCCTTTGGATGATGTTTCTGTTTTAAGTGTTAATGATAACATTTTGCATGTTTTACAAGATGGTGATGTTTTAAAATGAAATTAATGATTTATGACGACAAATGTATTGGTTGCGGACAATGTAAGTCTGTATGCATTAGAGATAATATTGAAATCGATGAAGTTGCCTATGAAACAGGCAGCAACTGTTTTGAATGCGGTCACTGTATGGCGATTTGCCCAACTGGCGCAATAACACTTAAGATATTCAAAGGCCGTGAAAGTAGAATTGTAGATTATAATTCCAAGGAATCTCCTTTAAGTTATGATGATTTATTGGAATTTTTAAAAAGAAGACGTTCCGTTCGTTGGTTTAAAAAGAAAAAAGTTGATAAAAATACTTTCAATAAAATATTTGAAGGAGCATATTATTCTCCATCCGCTCAAAACGAACAGGATGTTGAATTTGTTGTTCTTGACAAAAGATTAAATGACTTTATGAAACATGTCTATGATATCATCAAAGTCGAAGAGGAAGAATTTTTCAGAATTAAGCAGTTGGGAGAATATTTGAAGGATAGTTCCACAAGGAAATACCATCCTCTTTTATGGCAGGGCCAACAGCTGATACTGACATTTTCAACAGATAAGACAAGCGCTGTAATTGCAAACACCCGTATGGAACTGCTTGCATATTCATTGGGACTCGGCGGTTTCTACTCATTATTTATCCTAAAGGCAGATGAGATTGATCATGATAAATTGATGGAATTTTTCCCTCAAATTGATAAAAACAAGCATATGTACTCTTCTTTTATCATTGGTTATCCTAAAAAGACCTTTAAAAGAACAGTTCCTCACAAGGACATTAAAGTTAAATATATGTAGAGAGACACTTGTGTTTCTCAAAATCTTTTTTTATTCATGATTTTGTTAGATAATTTTAGTATTGCCTAAACTTTTATAATATTTGAATTTCATATATTGTTTTATATAATAGAAACGGTCGTGATATCATGGTAAAACATAAACATATGGATTTGCCAATTGAAGGAATGCATTGCGCTTCCTGTGTTTTAAGCGTTAATAAAACCTTTGGAAAAATCGAGGGAGTAGAGGAAGTCGATGCAGACCTTGCAGCAAATAAATTGCATATTACTGTTGATACTAAAAAAATATCTTATGAAGAAATGGAAAGATTGGTCAAAAACTTGGGCTTTGATCTTCACTCTGATGAAATGACTATAAGAATTCAGGGAATGCATTGTGCTTCCTGTACAATGAATGTTGAGAATTTTTTAATAAGATTGGATGGAATTTTTGATGTTAAAGCGGATTTGACATCTCAAACCGCAAAAATCAGGTATGATTCATCAAAAGTTACTTTGGATGAGATTGAAGAGGTAATCACTTCTTTAGGATTTGAACTTCTGGGTGTTGAAGGTCAAACTGAAATAGATGAGGAAGCAATCTATCAAAAGGATTTGGCTGAAAAACGTAATAGAATCATTGTAGGTTTGATATTTTCAGCTATTTTAATGATTTTAATGTTCAGCGGATGGGATCCTTTGATGAGCTTCACCCACAGTATTCACGAAGCTACCGGAATTCATATTTCATCAATGGGATTATTATCACTCATTGTAAGTATCGCTCCGTTTTTATATGTTTCACTGCCAATTTTAAAAGCAGGAATCAATGGATTGATGCATAAGAATTTGAATATGGATGTAATGTATTCAATGGGTATTCTAGTTGCTTACATTTCAAGTATTTTTGGAACATTTGGCATAGTTTTAGACCACACTTTCATGTTTTACGACTCTGCCGTCATGCTTCCTTCATTTTTAATGATTGGAAGGTATCTGGAGGCAAGAGCTAAGAAAAGAACCTCTGATTCAATCCGTGAACTGATTGGTCTTCAGCCTACTGTTGCAACTGCAATTGAGCTTGATGAAAACAATGAAATCATTTCTCAAAAAGAGGTTTCAATCGCTGACATTGTAATTGGTGATTTGCTATTGGTAAAACCTGGAGATAAGATTCCTGTAGACGGTGATGTTGTCGGCGGAGAGTCTTATGTGGATGAATCCATGATTAATGGGGAACCGATTCCTAAAGTCAAAAAGGATGGTGAAGAAGTCTTTGCCGGAACCATAAATCAGGATGGGGTTTTATATATCAAGGCTCAAAAAATCGGTAAGGAGACCGTGCTGTCAAACATCATCCGTTTGGTTGAAAAGGCACAATCCTCAAGGCCTCCTGTTCAAAAATTTGCAAATACTATTGTAAGTTACTTTATTCCGGTAATTCTGACAATTGCAATTGTTGTGTTCCTGATATGGTATTTGGTATTGGGTGCCACATTGCTATTCTCACTGACATGCCTGATTTCAATACTGGTTGTTGCATGTCCATGCGCATTGGGTCTGGCCACTCCGACTGCTGTAACTGTTGGTGTTGGAAGGGCTGCCGAATATGGTATTCTAATCAAAAATGGTGACACTTTGGAAAATGCGGGCCAAATTGATGTCGCCGCATTCGATAAGACTGGAACAATTACTGAGGGAAAACCTGAAGTTGACGACATAATTCCTATTGGCTGTTCTGAAGATGAGCTAATTAAACTTGCAGCAAGTGTGGAGCAAAACTCCAATCACCCTATCGCAAAAGCTATTGTAAACAAATCAAAAGAGATGAATCTGGATTTGGACTCCACCAGTGAATTTGAAAATGTAACCGGTAAGGGTCTTAAGGCAAAATTAAATGATAGTGATGTTTTTGCAGGAAACCTTTCACTGATGCAGGCTAACGATATTGATGTTTCAGGCGAGTTGGTTGATAAATATCACGAACTTGAAAAGCTTTCAAAAACCATTATCTTTTTAGCGCAGGATAAGTCCGTTAAAGGTATCTTAAGCTTATCCGATAAAATCAAGGCTAATTCTAAAAGAGCAATTGATGAATTGCATAAGATGGATGTTAAAACCTATATGCTGACTGGGGACAATGAATCTACCGCACTCAATGTTGCCCATGAGGTGGGAATTGATAATGTCCGTGCTGGAGTATTGCCAGAAAACAAACTTGAAATAGTCAAGGAAACTCAGGCAAATCACACCAAGAAAGTATTGTTTGTTGGAGACGGTATCAATGACGCTCCGGCATTAACACAAGCTGATATTGGTGTTGCTATGGGTAATGGAACTGATATTGCTATGGAAAGTGGTGATATCGTTATCATGGAAGGTGATTTGGAAAATGTTGTTGCAGCGGTACAGTTTTCCAAAAAGGTAATGAGAAGAATTAAGGAAAACATCTTCTGGGCCTTTGCTTATAATTCAATATTGATTCCTATTGCAGCAGGTGTTTTATATCCTGCATTCGGAATAACATTCGAACCGGCATTAGCTGGTCTGGCAATGGCTTTAAGTTCTGTTACAGTCATATCTCTTTCATTAATGCTTAAGAGATATGTTCCTGAAATAAAAAGAGAAAGTAAAAATTAATTGGTCTATTGATCAATTAATTCTAATTTTAATTTTCCAAGTTTCGGTGCAAGGATATTGTAGAATGCAGCTAAAAGTGCACCTTCAATAAATGAACCGATGAAACCGCCTATGATATTTCCTATTGCAGTCATTATGTTTCCGCCACTAACTAATGATATGAGTGCGAGAACCAAATTTAAAATTCCTGCAACAGCTGCAAATACAATAGCTAATTTTAAAATATCAACAGACTCGACTGAAGTCATGTTGCCTTCTTTTGATAGTTCTACAACAGCTCCTCTTCCAGTACTTGCAACAATGTTGTATATGTAACATCCGAGCAAAACAAACACGAATGTGATGATGAATGTACCAAAAATTATCATAGCAACTGTGGTAGGTTGACTTAATAGATATATGAATTGATAAAGGCTATATGCTAGCAATTGTTGGCCTGAATACATCAATGTTTGCATCATTGCGTTTAATAATAATGGAACCAGGAATACTGATGCAAGATAAAGTAAAATTACTTGTATTGTCAGTATCATGGCTGTAATGATTGCAGTTGAAGTAGTAGAAATTTTAATAATTTCTTTGTCATCTTTAAAGGCAACTTGTATTGTATTGAGCTTTGTAGCCAATAGATTGTAAAGGAATCCTTGACAAAATGAGTTGTAGGTAGTATACATTAGGGTTCCGACTACTATTGTGGAAACTAAGTATACTGAAATTCCCATGGCTGCAGGGCTCATTACTCCGATTGCAATTACAAGTATTATTGAACTGATTATTGAAAATAAAACAGCAATCGCAGTTGAAATAATAGTGTATGATGATAAATCAACTGATTTTAATTCTTTTACACTACTCATTTTTTACACCTAAAACCAATCTTTTGATTTTTCAAGTAATTCATCGATGATTATTGAAATGGAACCGACGTAAGTGTGAGGATCCATTATTTTTTCAACGTCTTCTTCAGTTAAGTATTTTTGAACTTCTTCATCTTCCAAGATTAATTCGCCTAACAGGAGTTTTTCTTTATTGGCTTTAATTGCATTTTTTCTTACAATTCCGTAAGCAGTTTGTTTTCCCATTCCTGCACGTGTAAGTTCTGCCATTAATCTTTCAGCCATAATTAAACCGTTAGTTAAGTTTAAGTTTCTTTCAATATTTTCATCATAGAAAATGAGGTTGTTCATTAATTTAATGGTTAAATTGAGAATGTAATCGGTTAAAATGCAGCTTTCCGGGAACATTATTCTTTCACATGATGAGTTGGTCAAGTCTCTTTCGTGCCAGAGTGGATTGTTGTCCAAAGCGGCATTGACATATGATTTGACGATTCTTGCAACACCACAGATTCTTTCTGCTGTAATAGGATTCATTTTGTGTGGCATGGTACTGCTGCCAACTTGTTTTTCAGGATCAAAGAATTCTCCAACTTCCATGATTTCTGTTCTTTGTAAGCTTCTGATTTCTAGTCCGATTTTATCTAATGTACTTGCGATATTTGCTAAAACGCTAATGAATTCTACGTGATTGTCCCTTTGAACAACCTGGTTTGTAATTGTTGCAGCTGGAAGGCCTAAAATTTCTGCAACGGTTTTGTGGATTTCCCATCCTTGTTCGCCTAATGCAGCGGTTGTTCCAACAGCACCGTCCATCATTCCAATACAAACGTTTCCTTCAGCATGTTCTAATCTTTCGTATTGTCTGTGGAGTTCGTCAGCCCAAATACCGAATTTCATACCGTATGTTGTTGGAAGTGCATGTTGTCCGTGTGTACGTCCGATACATACTTTCATTTTGTTTTCTTCGGTTAATTTAAGCATGATTTTTGTTAATCTTTCAAGTTTTTCTTTTAATACTGCTATTGAATCGCGAATAAGCAATGAATTTGAACTGTCTACAATGTCGTTAGATGTAGCTCCAAAGTGAACGTATTCTCCTGCACCATTTTCACAAACTTCTGTAATTGATTTGGATAATGCTGCAATATCGTGGTTGGTTTCAGCTTCGATTTCTTTCATTCTTTCCAGTTTGACATAATCAGTATTGGCTTTTGCAGCAATTTCATCTGCAACTTCCTGTGGGATGATTCCGAGTCTTCCTTCAGCCTGTGCCAATGCGGATTCTACATCTAGCATTCTTTGTAATTTGTTTTCCTCTTCCCAGATGCTTTTCATTTCTGGGGTTCCATATCTAAATTCGATTGGATGTATAGCCATTTTTATCAACTCATTTTTAATTTATTATATTATAATATATGTTCAGTTCCTTAAATAATATTGTTGTATATTCCTACAAAAAATTTATATATGCTCTATTTAAAGAGATTATATCAACCCCTGTAACCTAGAGGTTATGGGAGGTGAGTATATGGAAACAAAAATACGGCTATTACGCCAAGAAAAAGGCATTACTCAACAGGAATTGGCTGAATCTGTTGGTGTAACTCGCCAAACAATAAATGCTTTAGAAAATGCTCGTTATAATCCTTCCTTGTTATTGGCCTACAAAATCACAAAGGTTTTGGGCAAAAATGCTATTGAAGAGGTTTTTGTGTTTAACGAAGATGATTGAATGAGATTTTGAATTAGTTAACTCAATGGCTAGTTTAAGTTAATATATATGCTATTTTATTTTTTTTATTATTTTTTTTATTTAATTAAAGAGTTTGTTTTCAGATATTATGTCCGTATGCAACGATGTTATTAAAAATATTAAGATTAGACATTTAACTATTATTATAATTCTTTTATATGTGGTTTTATATGCTTTGGGGCATTTTACATCAGTAATTAATCCGAAATGGATTTATGTTTTTGTGATTTTGTTTTTCATTTTTATGTTGAGGGATTGTTCTGAAGATTTTAAAAATGATTTTTTCAATGTTTTTTCAAAAATAAAGCTCAAGCATATTCTTTTAATCGTGGTTGTCAATATTTTCTTTTCATATGGTATGCTCTATGCGGCAAACTATCTGGCGGTCAGTTTTCCTAGTTTGAACTTTTTAATGAATTTTGCCATTCCGTCCATGTCGCTGCTTAGTTTTGCACCATTGCTTTCCACAATTGTTGTTTCTCCAATTGCTGAAGAGCTGATATTCAGGGGTGTTTTGTTAAACAGGTTAAAGATTTATGTTCCTACTGTATTTGCGGTTTTAATATCAGCGCTGCTTTTCGGATCTCTTCATAATTTTGGAAGCATCACCTCAGCGATTGTATTTGCAATCTGTATGGCCATTCTGTATTTGAAAACTGAAAATATTTGTGTTCCTATTGTGGCTCATTTTTTAAACAATCTATTTGCAGAAATAATAAGGATTATTGATGTTAATGAGTTACTGTTTACAAATAATGTTGTAATGTTGATTATGAGTATTTTAGCGGTTTTATCCGCAATATTTTTATTAAGGTTCATGGTCGTTGAATTGAATACAATTAAATAATTAATTGTATAGACTATTTATCATGGATTTAAGAAAAATTGGTATTGCTTTAATATTTATTGGAATAGTTTTAACTGTCGTATTTCTAGACAATGAAAAGATTTTTGTCCCTGCATTGACAGTAACTGTTTTGGGCTTTTTTGTAACTGTCGTCGGTTTTGTTTCTGAAATCAGAAAGCAAAAAATCAAAAATGATAAGTTGGATGTTGATATTGGCAAGGTTCTTCAACCTCTGATTACCAAATATTCCAATCTGAATAAACAGTATCGCAGTGAATTCACTGGTGATGAATATGTTCAAAAAAGATTGCAGTTAAATAAGGATTTGGAAAATGAAATAACTGAAAAGCTTCCTTATTTGGAAAGCAGGGAAATAAAAAAGATTGTTATTCAATTTTCTAAAGAACAGGATAAAATGTAATCCTATTTTTTTTCACATATTTTTTAATGTACAAATTATGACAACAAGGTTTTAAATAGTACATTATATAAAATATTATACCAAGTGATATAATGTTTTCCCCAAGTTTAGAAGAGATAAAAAATATAGCAAAAAATGAGGAGTATAAGCGTATTCCGGTTTCATATGAATTATTTTCGGATATTGCTACTCCAATCGAAGTTTTAAGAGTATTGAAAAATATCAGTAAGCACTGTTATATGTTGGAAAGTATTGAAGATGCGGAAAAATGGGGAAGATATTCTTTTTTAGGTTTCAATCCGCTTTTGGAGTTTACCTGTCAGGATGGTATTGTCAAAATTAAAGGCAGTGAAAACTTTGATGAGTTCAATGATGATGAAATAACAATTGAAACTGACAATCCAAGTGAAATAATTAAGGATTTGGTAAATAAGAATAAATCACCAAAAATCGATTATTTGCCTCCTTTCACTGGCGGTTTTGTTGGATATTTTGCATATGACTACATAAAGTATGCTGAACCTTCCCTAAATCTTGATGCGGAAAATCAGGACCAGTTCAAGGACATTGACCTGATGCTGTTTGACAAGGTGATAGCCTTTGATAACTTCAAGCAAAAAATTATTCTTATTTCAAATATTAAGACTGACGATTTAGAAAGCAATTACATAAAGGCATGTGATGATTTAAAGGAAATTGCAGACTTAATCAAAAATGGTAAAAAAGCTGAAATAAAACCATTGGAGTTAAAATCAGATTTCAAACCTGTATTTTCCCGTGAAAAATATTGTGACATGGTTTTAAAAGCTAAAAATTACATTAAAGAAGGAGACATTTTTCAGGTTGTCCTCTCAAACAGGATTGAGGCAGACATCGCCGGAAGTCTGTTTGACACTTACAGGGTCTTGAGAACAACCAATCCTTCTCCATACATGTTTTATTTCTCAAGTGATGACATTGAGATAGCCGGTGCATCTCCTGAAACCCTGGTGAAACTTACAGACAAAAAATTGTTCACATTCCCTCTTGCCGGAACAAGGCCTCGTGGAAAAACCGAAGAGGAAGATTTAGAACTTGAAAGGGAATTGCTAGCCGATGAAAAGGAACTGGCTGAACATAATATGCTGGTGGACCTTGGAAGAAACGACATTGGAAGAATATCTGAAATCGGATCCGTCAATGTTGAAAAATACCTGTCAATTGAGAGATTTTCACATGTGATGCACATCGGTTCTACAGTTAGTGGAACCTTAAGAAGCGATTTGGACTCTCTTGTTGCGATAGATTCAATTTTACCTGCAGGAACATTGTCCGGAGCTCCAAAGATAAGGGCCTGTGAAATAATAAATGAACTTGAAGATAACAAAAGAGGAATTTATGGCGGAGCGATTGGATATGTTGATTTGAGCGGCAATATTGACACATGTATTTCAATTAGAATTGCATTTGCAAGAAATAACAAAGTGTTCATACGTTCAGGAGCAGGAATAGTCGCCGACAGCGTACCTGACAATGAATTCGATGAATGTTTAAACAAAGCAGCTGCTGTAATAAATGCATTGGAAATTGCAAACGGGGGGATAGAATGATTCTTTTAATAGACAACTATGATAGCTTTTCATATAACTTGTATCAATTGATAGGTGAAGTAAATCAGGATATTAAAGTTGTCAGAAATGATAAGATAACTATTGAAGAAATTTCCGAATTGGATCCGGAATGCATAATTTTGTCCCCTGGGCCTGGAAAACCTGAAGATGCGGGAATTTGCATTGATGTTGTTTTAAATTTCTCAGGTAAAATTCCAATTTTGGGGGTTTGCTTAGGACATCAATCTATCTGTGAAGCGTTTGGTGGCAAAATATCTCATGCGAAAAGACTGATGCATGGAAAAACTTCAAGAATTTCACTTGATTATGATTTCATATTCAAAGGATTGCCGACAGAAATTGAGGTTGGAAGATATCACTCATTAAGCCTGGTTGATGACAGTATTCCGGACTGTCTTGATGTGATATCCAAGGCTAAAGACGACGGTGAAATAATGGCGGTGAAACATAAGGATTTCAATGTTTACGGTCTCCAGTTTCATCCGGAATCAATTCTTACTCCGGATGGGTTAACAATTATTGAAAATTTTTTAGAAAAGGTTGAGAAAGGGATTTTATGATTAAAGAAGCTATTTTAAAGGTATATAAAAATGAAAACTTAACATATGATGAAGCTTACCAAACCATGGATGAAATCATGAGCGGTGAAGCTAGTGAAGTGCAGATGAGCGCATATTTAACCGCAATGTCCATGAAAGGCGAAACAATCGATGAGATAACCGCATCTGCTGAAGCTATGAGGGCTCACTGTGTAAGGCTATTGAATGACAAGGAAGTTTTGGAGATTGTTGGAACCGGTGGTGACGGTTCAAATACATTCAATATATCCACAACATCCTCAATTGTTATTTCAGCGGCAGGAGTTCCTGTGGCAAAACATGGAAACAGATCTGCATCAAGCAAATGTGGCGCTGCTGATGTTTTAGAGGAATTGGGTGTAAATATCCATATTGAACCTGAAAAAAGCTTGAAATGTTTAAAGGAAATTAATTTATGCTTCTTGTTCGCTCAAAACTATCATATTGCAATGAAATACGTTGCAGGCGTCCGTAAAGAGTTATCAATTAGAACAATCTTTAATATTTTGGGTCCGTTAACAAGTCCTGCGGGTGCATCCATGGAAGTGCTTGGAGTTTATGAAAAAGACCTTGTAGAACCTTTGACAAAAGTTTTAAAAAACTTAGGTGTTAAATCTGCATTGACAGTTTATGGTGTTGACGGAATGGATGAAATATCTGTAAGTGATAAAACTTCAGTCTGTGAGCTTAAGGATGGTGAAATCATGGCTTATGAGATTACACCAGAATACTTTGGAATGGAAAAAGCTTCTAAAGAAGACCTTGTTGGCGGAGATGCTAAAGAAAATGCAAAAATCACATTGGCAATTTTAAATGGTGAAAAGGGGCCAAAAAGAAATGCGGTTTTACTTAATTCAGCGGCAGGACTATATGTTGCAGGTGAAGTTGATTCTCTTCGTGAGGGTGTTGAACTTGCAGAGGAGATCATTGATTCCGGAAAAGCATTGAAACAGTTAGAAAGATTTATAGAAATTACAAACAGTTGATTATTATGTTGGATGAAATTGTTGCAAAAACCAGGGAAAGATTGGTCGAATCAAAGGAAAACAAGTCTCTTGAAGAACTTAAGGCTGAAGTTCAACAATTAGAAATAACTCAGGATTTTCCATTTAAAAATGCTTTAAGCGAATCTGAAATTTCAATTATAGCGGAAGTTAAAAGGGCTTCACCTTCAAAAGGGCTGATTGCCGAGGATTTTGATTATGTTGCTATTGCAAAGGATTATGAAAGTGCGGGAGCATCTGCCATTTCAGTTTTAACAGAACCTTATTTTTTCAAGGGGTCTAATGACTATCTTCAGGAAATCTCTCAAAATGTAAGCATTCCAATTTTAAGAAAAGATTTTGTCATAGACGAGTACATGATCTGGGAGGCAAAGCAACTGGGAGCATCTGCAGTGTTGCTGATAGTCTCTATTCTGTCAATGGTTGAATTAAAGAAATACTTGGATTTGGCACATGATTTGGGTCTGTCCGCTATTGTTGAAGCTCATGACGCTACAGAAATCAGAACTGCACTCAATGTTGGTGCTGAAATAATCGGCGTAAACAATAGGGATTTGACAAATTTCACAGTTGACATTGAAAATAGTATCAGTCTACGTAGATGTGTAAGTGGAGATGTCATATTTATTTCTGAAAGTGGCATTAAAACACCGCAAGATGTAAGGAGATTAAAAGAAAATAATGTTGATGCTGTTTTAATAGGTGAAACTTTAATGAAAAGTGATGACAAAAAGGCCATGATTTTGGAGTTGAAGAATGGTTAAGATTAAAATCTGCGGACTCAGACGTTTGGAAGATGTGGAGATAGTGAATAAATACAAACCTGATTATGTGGGTTTTGTATTTGCAGATTCAAAAAGGAAAGTGTCTCATGAAATTGCAAGTAAAATGAAAGATAATTTGAGTTCTGATATAATATCTGTAGGCGTTTTTGTTGATGCGCCTCAGGATGAAATCTTGGAATTGTTCAATGATGATGTTATTGAAATTGCACAGCTGCATGGTATGGAAGATGAAGATTATATTAATAATTTAAAAGAAAATACTAACAATGAACTAAAAATTATCAAAGCGATTGAAATGTCTGAGGATGAGGACTTATCAAAATATGATAATTCTCCTGCGGATTATTTGCTTCTTGACAGTGGGAAAGGCAGCGGAAAAACCTTTGACTGGAAACTGATAAGGACAGATTTAAAAAAGGAATTTTTCTTAGCTGGCGGAATCAATTCCACAAACGTTAAAAAAGCTATCGAAGAATTTGACCCTTATGCTATTGATTTAAGTTCAAGTCTTGAAACTAATGATTATAAAGATGAAAATAAGATTAAAGAGATTATGGAGGCAATAAATTGAGTAAAGGACGATATGGTGAGTATGGTGGCCAATACATATCTGAAACGTTAATGAATGAGCTATTGTACTTGGAAGAGCAATATCATCATTACATGAATGATCCTGACTTTGTAGATGAGTTGAATACATTATTGAAGGAATATGCTGGAAGGCCTTCCCTTTTGTACTATGCAAAAAGAATGACTGAGGACCTTGGCGGTGCAAAAATTTATTTGAAACGTGAAGATTTAAACCACACTGGCGCTCATAAGATTAACAATGTTTTAGGGCAAGTGTTGCTTGCTAAAAAAATGGGTAAGACAAGAGTAATTGCAGAGACCGGTGCGGGTCAACATGGTGTAGCTACTGCAACTGCCGCTGCGCTTTTAGATATGGAATGTGAAGTGTTCATGGGAGAGGTGGACACAAAAAGACAAGCGTTAAATGTTTATAGAATGGAATTGCTTGGAGCAAAAGTTCATTCAGTAAAATCCGGAACAAAAACACTTAAGGATGCAGTAAATGATGCATTCAGAGATTGGATTGCCCGTATTCATGATACTAATTATGTAATAGGTTCTACAATGGGACCTCATCCATTTCCAATGATGGTTCGTGATTTTCAAGCTGTAATAAGTGCCGAAGCACGTCAGCAATTTTTGGACATTGAAGGAAGACTCCCAAATGCAGTTGTTGCATGTGTAGGTGGGGGAAGTAATGCTATGGGTGCATTTTACAATTTCATAGATGATGAAGAGGTCAGGCTTATAGGTTGTGAAGCCGGCGGAAAAGGGGTGGACACTCCTTATAATGCGGCTGCATTAACAAAAGGTCAAATTGGCATATTCCATGGAATGAAATCCTTTTTTAATCAGGGAGAATATGGTCAGATAGCCCCTGTTTATTCAGTTTCAGCGGGTCTTGACTATCCTGGTGTCGGACCTGAGCATGCATACCTAAGGGATATCGGCAGGGCGGAATATGTCCCGGTTAATGATGAGGAAGCTGTTGAAGCATTTG
>NZ_CAMJCX010000011.1 GCF_946404245.1 uncultured Methanobrevibacter sp. | reverse complement strand
ATTAGAATAATTCAAAAGGAGGCTGACTGATGGCTAAAGATACAGTCGAAGTTCTCATCGAAGGTGGAAGCGCTACTGCGGGACCTCCAATCGGCCCAGCATTAGGACCTTTCGGTGTTAACATGATGCAAGTAGTTGACGAAATCAATCAAAAAACTGCTGACTTTGCTGGAATGAAAGTACCTGTTAAAGTCATGATTGATAGGGATACTAAAGAAGTAGATATTGAAATCGGTACTCCACCAACTACAGCACTTATCAAAGAAGAATTAGGCATCGACAAAGGTTCTCATGAACCAGGTTTAGACATCGTAAATGACTTACCAATTGAAACCGCTTTAAAAATCGCAAGAATGAAATTTGATTCATTACTCGCAAACGATTACAAAGCAGGTATCAAAGAAGTTATGGGAACTTGTGTAAGTATGGGTTTATCCGTTGACGGAAAAGATCCAAGACAAGCACAAAAAGATGTTGATGCTGGAGAATATGACGATATCTTATCAGAATAGATATTAAGTATTTGAAATTAAATTTAAGTTAATAATACAGTGTATATGACGTTATAATTACGGTTATAATTGATATACTGTTTTTAATTCATGCAATCGTTTAAGAATTTTTTTCTTGTAATCGATTCTCATGAAACCAAAAAAATCCAATGAACTTATGTTCATGGGGGATGAATATGACACAAGATGTAATTAACGCGGTGAAGGAGGCAAAAGAACAATCTAAGCCGAGAAACTTCACTGAGTCCGTAGATATTATTATTAATATCCGTGACTTAGATGTCAGAAAGCCAGAAAATAGGTTTAATGAGGAAGTTACTCTTCCTAACGGCCGTGGCAAAGATGTTAAAATCGGAGTCATCGCTGACGGGGAACTCATTGTTCAAGCTAAAGATGCTGGTCTTGACACTGTAATTAATAAAGGAGATTTAGAAGAGTTCGGAAAAGACAGAAAATCCGCTAAAAAAATGGCAAACTCTGTTGACTTCTTAGTAGCTCAAGCTGATATGATGCCACTCGTTGGTAGATTCTTAGGTCCTGTTTTAGGTCCTCGTGGAAAAATGCCAAAACCTGTGCCAGCAAGTATCAAATTAGATCCTCTTTTAGAAAGATTACAAAGTACTGTCAAAGTTGGTGTAAAACAACAACCAATCATTCAAATTGTTGTTGGAAGCCAAGACATGTCCGACGAAGATATAGCTGAAAATGTGGAAACTGTTCTTACAGTCTTAGACCGCAATTTAGAAAAAGGAAGAAGTCAAATAAAGTCCATGTTTATTAAAACAACTATGGGACCAGTAGTGAGGGTGATCTAATGGCTCATGTTGCTGAATGGAAAAAGGAAGAAGTTAAAGAGCTCACAGACATTATTAATGAATATGATGTTGTAGGTCTTGTTGATTTAGAAAACATTCCTGCAAAACAGCTCCAAGAAATGAGAAAATCATTAAAAGGTAAAGCTGTAGTTAGAATGTCTAAAATTAATCTTATTAATTTAGCTCTTAAAGATTGTAATGCTGAAAAAACCAACATTGTTGACTTGTCAGAACATATGGATGGTCAAATTGCAATTATTGCAACTGAAATGAATCCTTTCAAATTGTACAAAATATTAGAAGACAGCAAAACTTCAGCTCCTGCAAAACCAGGAACTATTGCACCTGATGATATTGTTGTACCTGAAGGAGACACCGGTTTTGAACCAGGTCCATTCTTAGGTGAATTACAACAAGTTGGAATTCCTGCAAAAATTGATAAAGGTAAAATTTGCGTACAAAAAGAAACAGTTGTCGTAAAAGCTGGCGAAGAAGTATCCAAACAAGTAGCAGCTACTTTATCAAGATTGGATATTAATCCTATGGAAGTAGGAATTGACTTAAAAGCAGTATACGAAGAAGGATCTATTTACACTTCCGATGTACTTGCAATCGACGAAGAACAAACATTAGCTGACGTACAAAATGCATTTAGAAGTGCATTCAACTTATCTGTAAACGCAGCTATACCTACTGATGAAACTATTTCTACTATCATTACTCTTGCATACACCAGAGCAATTAATGTCGGTGTAGAAGCAGCAATAATGACTTCTGAAACTTCAGAACCACTTATCGGTTTAGCACAAGCTAAAATGTTAGCTTTAGCATCCGAAGTAGCTGGAACTGAAGGAGCTATCGATGACGAATTAGCAGACAAACTCGCTAACGTTGCTGTAGCAGCTGCTCCAGTAGTCGAAGAAGTTGTCGAAGAAGAAGAGGAAGAAGAGGAAGAAGAAGAAAATAGTGAAGAAGAAGCAGCAGCTGGGTTAGGAGCTCTCTTCGGTTAAAATTAAAATTTTTATTATTATAAAAACTAACACTTTAAAAAATTAATGGTGATAACATGGAATATATATATGCGGCAATGATTTTGCACAGTGCAGAAAAAGATATTAACGAAGAAAATGTTAAAAGTATTATTGAAGCAGCAGGAATTGAAGCTGATGATGCTAGAATCAAAGCTTTAATCGCAGCTTTAGAAGATGTTGACATCGACGAAGCTATGGAAACTACCGCTATGGCAGCAGCAGCACCTGCAGCTGCACCTGTAGCAGAAGCTGTTGAAGAAGAAGAGGAAGAAGAAGAGGAAGAAGAAGAAGCTTCTGAAGAAGAAGCTATGGCTGGATTAGGAGCTCTCTTCGGATAGATTTTTAAATCTATCACCTTTCTTTTTTTTATTTCTTTTTTTTAAATTAAAAATCCACTATTTTTAAACGCTTATTTTTACAAAATTTTTATCAAACTTGTTTTTTCATCATGTTTTTCATTAATTATTTATTAAATTAAAATCATACTATAAACTAATAAATAATTTAAAATGATTCATATGGTAGAAATTTTTGATGAACTTGGTTATAAAAAACAAACTTGTAAAACTTGCGGACAAGAGTTTTACTCACAGGTTGACAGAGACACCTGTGGTGACGCTCCATGTGACGAGTATGAGTTTATTGCAAATCCTGCAACAGATAAACCATACAACTTATATGAAATCCAGAAAGTTTTTAGAGAATTTTTAGAAAGTGAAGGACATACACACGTCCACAGATATCCTGTATTGGCTAAAAGATGGAGAGATGACGTATTTTTAGTTGGTGCATCAATATTCTGTTTCCAACCTTGGATTACATCCGGTTTGGTAAAGCCTCCGGCAAATCCTATTGAAATGGCACAGCCTTCAATCAGGCTCAACGATGTAGATAACGTTGGAAGGACTGGCCGTCACATGACATGTTTTACAATGGGAACACACACTGTAATTAACAAGGAAGACGAATTCATCTACTGGGAAGACCGCACAATCGAATTGTGCCACAAATTCTTTGACCACATTGGCATTAACACTGAAGAGATTACTTTCATCAAATCCTGGTGGAGCGGTGGAGGTAATGAAGGACCATGTTATGAAGTCTGCTGCAGAGGAGTGGAACTTGCAACATTGGTTTTCATTCAATATGAAACATTGGAAGACGGATCCAAAAAGGAAATTCCTATCAAAGTTGTGGATACAGGTTACGGTCTTGAAAGAATCGCTTGGATTTCCCAGGGAACTCCAACAGCTTATGACGCATGTTTCGCACCTGTTGTTGATAAACTGAAAGAACTGACTGGCGTTGAAATCAATGAGGATATCCAGGGAAGAAACGCTCAAATCGCAGGAATGATGGATATTGAGGACATCGGTGATTTAAAAGAGCTCAGACAACAAGTGGCTGACAGTTTGAATTTGAGTTTGGAAGAATACTTAAAAGCTGCTGAGCCAATGGAAGCTATTTACATCATTGCAGACCACACCCGTTGTTTGGCATTCATGATTGCTGACGGCATCATCCCATCAAACGTTAAGGAAGGATACCTTGCAAGACTGGTTTTAAGAAGAACCATAAGATTCATGAAAGAGCTGGACATGAAGGAGTCCCTTGCCGAGGTAATGGCAATCCAGCTTGATTTCCTATCCAAATTCTATCCTGAAATCAGAGATTCAGAAGAGCATATCATGAATATCATCACCTTGGAAGAGGAAAGATATGCAGCAACAGTCAAAAAAGGAAAAAGCATTGTTAAAAGGTCAATCAAAAGGCTTAAAAAAGAAGGCAAATCAGAAATGCCTCTTGAAATGTTGATTGATTTATATGATGCTCACGGAATTCCTCCTGAAACTGTTGTTGAAATGGCCGGTGACGGTTTTACTGTAAATGTTCCTGACAACTTCTTTACACAGGTTGCAGGAGCTCACGAAAAGGATACTTCAAACAAAAAATCCACATTCAAAGTAGACTTCCCTGAAACTGACTTACTGTTCTACAAAGATTTCTACCAAAAAGAATTTGAAGCTGAAGTTTTAGGTTTAGTCGAAAAAGATGGGGACAAATGCTTAATCTTTGACAAAACAGTATTTTATCCTGAAGGAGGAGGTCAGCCTTCAGATATTGGTACTATTTCCATTGACGGAAATGACATTAACATGAAACATGCCGAAAAGATTGACAATGTTGTATTGCACCATGTGGATGGAGATGTTTCAGATGATGTTGTCGGTAAAAAAGTCACTGGTGAACTTGACTGGACAAGAAGGATAACCCTTGCACGTCACCACACAGGAACTCACCTCGTGATTGCTGCAGCAAGAAAAGTATTGGGCCAGCACATCTGGCAGGCGGGATCACAAAACGGTCTGACCCGTGCACGTATTGACTTGTCTCATTATAAACGTATCACACAGGAAGAGCTCAATGAAATTGAAAAATTGGCCAACGAATATGTAATGGCTAACATTGACCTTGACATTCAGTTCCACACAAGGGATGAAGCGCAGGAATTATACGGATTTGTCCTTTACCAAGGAGGTATTGTTCCGGGCAAAATGATTCGTGTAGTTAAAATCCCTGGAGTTGACGTACAGGCTTGTGCAGGTACACACGTTCTAAGAACTGGAGTTGTAGGACCAATCAAAATCAACAAAACCGAAAGGGTTCAAGACGGTGTGGAAAGGATTGACTTTTCAGCAGGGCTTGCTGCAATCGATTCAATGCAGCACGACGGTGAAATATTGCGTGAAAGTTCATCCATATTCAAAGTTGAAAACGATCAATTGCCAAAAACCTGTGACAGATTCTTCTCAGAATGGAAAGCACAGAAAAATGAAATTGACCGTTTGAAATCTGAAATCGCATCACTTAAAATGAACTCATTGGCTGATGAATATGATGAAATCAACGGTCTGAAAGTCGTTCACCAACTGATTGAAGCAGACTTCAAGGAGCTTCAAAAGATGGCTACTGACTTTACCGACAACGGTAAGGCTGATGTGGTCATTATGGGAAACAGTGATGGTAAAATCGTTGGTGCCGCTTCACAGAATGCAATTGACAGCGGAGTAAAAATCAATGAAATCATCAAAACTGCAGCAGGAGTGCTCGGCGGTGGCGGAGGTGGCCGTCTGACTTTAGCACAGGGTGCAGGTAAAAACACTGACAAGATGGATGAAGCTATCCAGACAGCTGTTGATTTAATTTAAGGATATTAATTATCCTTTTTTCTTTTTTTACAAAACTTTTATTACATATTATTTTTAAAATTATACTTGCTGTTATATTTAAAAACTAGTATAGAAGGGATTACTATTTTTTTCAGCGTGTACTAAAATTTAGAGAGATGTTTAAATGAATTATGATTTAATTATTGCCAGATATGGTGAAATAGGGCTTAAAAGTCCTAAAATAAGGTCACGTTTTGAAAGAAAGCTAGTTAAAAATATTAAGGCTACTTTTGAATGCGATGTAGAACGAAATCAGGGAAGGATTTATATTCACCCTGAAGATTTTGAAGACGGTGTGGAAAAGTTAAACCGTGTATTTGGAGTTGTTTCATATTCTCCGGCCACTTCAACACATACGACCTATGAAGAAATTGATGAAACTTTGGGAAGTTATGTGGAAGACCTGATTGAAGAGGGTGTCCTGGATGAAAATACAAAGTTTGCAATTAAATGCAGGCGTGTAGGAACACATGACTTTACTTCTCAGGAAATGGCTGCTCACTGTGGGGGTGTTGTTAGAAATAAAATAATGGCTCCGGTCGATTTGACAAATCCTGACTTGACAATATTTGTTGAAATAAGGGATAATGACACTTACATATTTCATGAAAAAATCAAAGGTCCGGGCGGTCTTCCGTTAGGAACACAGGGAAAAGTTGTTGTGCTTTTATCAAGCGGCATAGATTCTCCTGTTGCAACATACCTGATGATGAAAAGAGGCTGTGAAGTTGTAGCATTAAACTGCAACAATGATCCGTTTACCACTCCAAAGGCATTGGAGCTTTTCAATCAGCTGGTTGATCAGCTTAATATTTATGCTCAGGGAGTTCCTATTCAAAAACGTGTTGTGGACTATGGGGAATATCTGCAAACTGCAAAAGAGAAAGCACCTGAGAAAATGACCTGTGTGTTATGCAAATCAGGAATGTATCATATAGCTGAGAAATTGGCCCGTAAATTAGGGGCGGATGCAATTGTTGACGGAAGCAGTGTCGGACAGGTGGCTTCACAAACCCTGTCAAACATCTTGGCAACAAGATACGGCGTTGAAATGCCTATATTATCTCCGCTGATTGGTTTGGATAAGGAGGAAATCACCGCCATTGCAAAAGATATTGGAACATTTGAAATATCTAAAATAGATGATGGAGGATGCAGCGCTGTTCCTAAATATCCTGAAACCCGTGCTGATTTGGAACGTGTAAAACAGGCATGTGAAAATATGAATCAGGAGGAAGCTATTCAAAAGGCTTTTGAAAATATTCGTAAAGTTTAAATGGGATTTTCCCATTTGATTATTTTTTTTTTAAAACAAGAATGGTAACGAGAGAGTGATTTTATGATTAGTGATGAAGAAAAAGCAAAAATTAAAGAGGAAATTGTAGCCAAAATAAACTCTGTTTTAGAGAAAAACAATGAATCATTTAGATTGGACCAGGTCAATGTTTTAAATAAAGCGGATTCTGTTAAATTCATGGGAAATTACAGAGTTTATGACAGAAAAAATTACCATGCGGTATCCGGTGAGATTAATACTTTCTTGAAGCAATACGGAAATGTTGAAATAAAATCTAAAAAAATTAGGGACAGCGGTATGAAATTTACAGCCGTAAGCTTTAATTTTGAACTTTGAAGTGCCAGTTTTTCTGTCCGTTCACAATTTCAAATTTCATGGTGGATAAAAATTAATTGGGAGAATTTTTTTATAAGTAACCTTATTTTTTTAGTTTAAGCTATTTTAATAACAATAATTAAATACTATTCCAATCAAAAATAATAAATGTCTAGTAAATAAATAATTTACTATTTCGAGGTATTAAAATGAAAACTACTGTTAGTGTAATTAAAGCTGATATCGGAAGTGTGTCTGGACACTGTGTAGCACACCCTGATTTAATGGAGATTTGTGATGAAGTCTTAGCAGATGCTTTAGAAGCAGGTATCATTAAAGATTACTATGTTTCCCGTTGTGGAGACGACATAGACTTAATCATGACTCACGACAAAGGTGTAGAAAACGAAGAAGTTCACAAAACTGCATATGATGCATTCATGAAAGCTACTGAAAGAGCACGTGAATTAAAATTATACGGTGCAGGTCAAGACTTATTATCTGATACATTCTCTGGAAACATCAAAGGTATGGGTCCTGGTGTAGCAGAAATGGAATTTGAAGAAAGACCATCTGACCCTGTTTTAGTATTCTGCTGTGACAAAACTGAACCTGGTGCATTCAACTTACCAGTATTCAGAATGTTTGCAGACCCATTCAACACTGCAGGTCTTGTTATCGACCCATCATTACACGATGGATTCAAATTTGAAGTATTCGATGTAATCGAACACAGAAAAGTTATCTTAAACTGTCCTGAAGAAATGTACGACTTACTCGCATTAATCGGTTCCACTGGAAGATACGTTATCAAAAGAGTATGGAAGAAAAACGGTGAAATCGCAGCTGCAATAAGTACCGAAAGATTAAACTTAATGGCTGGAGAATACGTTGGTAAAGACGACCCAGTATGTATCGTAAGAGCACAATCTGGTTTCCCTGCTAACGGTGAATGTGTAGATCCATTTGCATTCCCACACATGGTAAGTGGATGGATGAGAGGATCCCACAATGGTCCAATGATGCCTGTTTCAGAAGCAGAAGCAAACCCAATCAGATTCGACGGACCACCTAGAGTAGTAGGATTAGGTTTCCAAGTAGCTAACGGTGAATTGATCGGACCAGTCGACTTATTCGACGATCCTGCATTCGACCCTACCCGTGAACAAGCTGCTAAAATCGCAACTTACATCAGAAGACACGGTCCATTCGAACCTCACAGATTACCTGCTGAAGAAATGGAATACACTTCCTTACCTGGTGTAATGGAAAAATTAGAATCCAGATTCGAAGATATGGATGATTAAATTTAAAGAGATTAATCAATCTCTTCTTTTTACTTTTTTTTAAAATTAGATTTTGTGTGCGGTTATTATTGTAAAGCTGCTTGAATTGATTGTTATTCTGCAGTCATCAACTTCAACATAGTAATTTTTACCTTCTTTTGTCACTGTTGAATTTTCCTGTTTTAATTTGGAAATGCAGTAGCTTACCGGTTCTTCACTGATTCCCAGATTCCTTTGTATCCTTCCAACGCCCATTTCGGTTGTATGTATTTTATCGATATTTTCAATCAGAACTTCCTTGTGCATTTCAACACCTTATTTTTGTATTTTAATTGAATGTATGATTAGTTATTTATATATTACTTGCCTATTTAGTATTATGTCATTTTTGAAATTCATTCTTAAAAATCCATTCAGGAGGAAAACCAGTGCAATATTATCCATTGTTGGAATTGCAATTGGAATCATTGTCATTGTTGCTCTTGGTGGAATCACTGACGGGTTGGTTAACACGTTTGAAGACACTATTCATGCTGGAGGGGCTGACTTTCAGATTTCCGGAAAGGAAACTGGAGACTCCGCATATGGAACCAACACCATCGATGCAAATTGGACTGATAAGATAGCTAATGTTTCCGGTGTTGAGGAGGCATATCCGATTTACGTTGTCCTGACTTCGGTTGGCGATGACTATATGAATACGCTGATCGGAATTGACCCTAACGGCACAACATTGGCAGATATATCAATGAAAGAAGGCAGAATCTTTGAGGATAATGCGTCTGAAGCTATTCTGGGTGAGATTTATGCCGATGAAAACAATTATTCCGTTGGAGATAACATTGAAATAGACGGTGAAGACTTTGAAGTTGTCGGAATCTATGAAACCGGAGACTCAAACATGGCTGGCGGAGTATTCACATCAATTTCGAGGGTCGGAGACCTGATGGATGATGAGGATTCAATCTCAAACATATATGTTAAGGTTGAAAAGGGTGCCGATCCTCAGACTGTTGCCGACAGCATTGATGCGAAATACGGTGACAACATTACAACAATAACATCTGTAATGGAAATGTCCCAGATGGCAGACATGCTGAACATGCTTCAGGCTTCAACATGGGCGATTTCCCTGTTGGCGATTATTGTTGGTGGTCTTGGAATCATTAACACAATGCTGATGTCCGTATTTGAGAGAACTCGTGAAATTGGGGTTTTAAAGGCAGTCGGATGGTCAAACAGAAAAATATTGACAATGATTGTCGGTGAATCACTTGTGATTACAATAGTATCTGCAATAATCGGATCACTGATAGGATTTTTGGCATGCACATTTCTGGGTCCTCAAATGGGAATCGAGCCGCTGTTCACTCCAAAAATATTCATTCAGGCATTTGCCATTGCTATTGTGGTTGGAATTATCGGAGGAATCTATCCTGCAATCAAGGCGATGAAACTTCCTCCTACAGAGGCATTGAGGTATGAGTGAGGTGATATTATGAATGCGGTAGAGATGAAAAACGTTTACAAAAGCTATGAGAATGGAAACATTAAGGCATTGAACGGTGTTGACCTCACAATAAAGGACGGTGAATTCGTATCAATCATCGGTCCGTCAGGTTCCGGAAAATCCACCCTGTTGAACATGCTTGGGGCATTGGATGTTCCGGACTCAGGAATCATCAACGTTGCGGGCCATGACTTGACAACTTCTAAAAAATTGAATGAATTTAGGGCTGAAAAGATTGGATTTATTTTCCAGTTGCATAATTTGATTCCAAATATTTCTGTTGTTGAAAACATTGAGATTCCAATGTTTACTCGGAAATTGTCTTCAAAAGAGATGAGGGCAAATGCATTGAAACTGTTGGATGATGTTGGTCTTAAGGACAAGGCGGACATCATGCCAAACAAGTTGTCAGGCGGTGAACGTCAAAGGGTGGCAATCGCCCGTGCACTTGCAAACAACCCATCAATAATATTGGCAGATGAACCAACAGGATCACTAGATTCAAAGACAAGTAGCAAAATCCTTAAGCAACTAATCGATTTGCACGAAGATAAAAATGTAACATTGATTATTGTAACTCATGATATGGATGTAGCCAAACTTGCAGACAGAGTTATCGAAGTTTTGGATGGGGAGATTATATCTGCCGGTGATGACTCACTGATAAACAGTAAAATTGACGTTTAGATTTCAATTTTACTCATATTTTTTTTTAAAATTCTTGTTTTTAAAATTATAATATTTTTTTTTGAAAATTGTCTTTATATTGAAATATTGTTATCGCTGCATAAAATTGTTTTTATTTTATTAAATTGCTTTTATTTCAAACAAAAAACTTATTAAACTCTTTATTTAATCTTATAATTGTTAATATTATTTTAAAGAATAAATGGGGTTAAATTATGCAAGAAGAAAATGTATTTCAAAAAACTTTGTTGTATGTAGGTGATGAAGGTGAAGTCTCGTTGGATGTGATTGTTGATAATGAAAGAGAAACATTTTGGGCAACTCAAAAAACAATGGCTGAAGTGTTTGATGTAAACGTTCCCGCAATTAGTAAACATTTAAAAAATATTTTTGAGGAGGGGGAATTGATAAAAAATTCAGTTATTTCCAAAATGGAAACAACTGCTTCTGACGGTAAAAAATACAAAACAAATTTTTACAATCTTGATGCTATTATATCAGTTGGTTACAGAGTAAACTCTAAAAATGCAACACACTTCAGGATATGGGCTACTAAACAATTAAAAGAATTAATAATCAAAGGTTTTGTTTTAGATGATGAACTTCTAAAAAATGGTTCAAGATTTGGTGTTGACTATTTCAATCAGCTGCTTGAAAGGGTAAGAGACATCAGATCCTCTGAGAGAAGATTCAATCAAAAAATCACAGATATATACGCCACCAGCTTTGATTACAAAAAGGATGCTCAAGTTACTCGTGACTTCTTTGCAACAGTTCAAAACAAATTATTGTATGCCGTTAGCGGCCAAACTGCTGCTGAAATAATTGCTGAGAGAAGTGACAGTGAAAAAATCAATATGGGATTGACTAACTGGAGCAATCCTAACGGTAAAATTATTTTAAGTGATGTTGTAATCTCTAAAAATTACCTAAACGAAAAAGAGTTAAAACGTTTGAATTCATTGGTTGACGGTTTTTTAACTCTTGCAGAGTCAAGAGCGTTAAATGAAATTCCTATGTCTATGAAAGACTGGAAAAAAGTTTTGGATGATTATATAAATTTGAATCTTTTACCAATTTTAGAGGGAAAAGGTAAAATTTCATCCGATGATGCGCAAAAAATTGCAAAAGAAGAATATGATAAATTCAAAATCATTCAGGACAGAGACTACCAGTCAGATTTTGATAAGTTAATTATGGATATTAAAAGAATTGAAGGTGTTAATTAGATGATTCCATGAATCATCCTTAATGCGTCCAAAAGACCATGACTGTATTCAATGCAACCGAATGCAGTCCTCATATCCTCTTTTTCCAAATAATATTTTGAATCGTTCCAATAATCGATTGCCCTGTCATAAACCTCTTTTTCCTTTCCTTCAAAGGTAATGTCAGCAACCTGATTTAAATTCCTTTCTAGTTTTGCAATATCCTTAGCTATTTTTTCCGGACTTTCCAATTCACTCATCTTAATTGCCTCCAAACATGTACCACTCTTTGTCCAACTGTAAAGTATGATAAAATCACTAAAATGTAAATTATGTATGTGAAGTAGATATCTCCTGCGAAATATCCTATAATTGCTCCGACCATCAGGATAATCATACGAACTGCCCTCTCAGCAATTCCAATGTTGCATTCAACGCCCTGTGATTCAGCTCTTGACCTGACATAACTGACACATATTGCTGAGTGGATTGCCAATACTCCAACGAACCAATCGCAGTATCCTCCGAATATGATTCCAATGTATATTATTGCATCTGCGAACCTGTCCATTGTTGAGTCGAGAAATGCTCCAAATTTTGATGCTTTTCCGTGAAACCTTGCAATTGCACCATCCATAACATCTAAAAATCCTGACATTAATATGGCAATGCAACCTAAAATCAAATCATGATTTGCAAAGCCATACGCTGCAAGAAGCGCAATAAATGGCGAAATAACCGTTACGATATTAGGGTTAATGTTTAAATTTCGAGCAATTGGGTTCAATATTTTTGTTAATAATGGTCTTAGACTTTGAAGCATAATTATATATAAATTTTTATCTAATATAATTGTTAGGTAAGGAGAATGAAAATATTAAAAACCAACATTAATAAAATCGATGAAAACATAATTGATGAAGCCATTGAAGTATTGGCCAATGGAGGAGTAGTTTTATATCCGACTGACACTGTTTATGGGTTGGGCGCCAATATATTTGACATAAGGGCTGTTCGCAATGTTTTTGATATTAAGCAGAGAAGCCTATTGAAACCATTGTCTATTTTAGTTTCAGATGTTAAGGCAATTGATTTGGTCGCAAAGGTTTCAATCGAGCAAAAAAAGGTTATTAACAGTCATCTTCCAGGTCCTTACACATTTATTTTAAAAAAAAGGAAAATTGTTCCAAGGGTAGTTACCAGCGGATCCAATTATGTGGGCGTTAGGGTGCCTGATAATGAAATCGCCTGCAGATTGGCCAGGCTGTTTCCGATAACTACTACCAGTGCAAATCTTTCGGATGAGGATGTTTTATCCTGTCCTGATGAAATCTTGGACCAACTGGGATGTGAGGTTGATTTGGTAATCGATGTTGGTGGGCTCAACTCAAATCATGCATCAAAAATAGTGGATTTGTCAGGCAGAAATCCAAAAATAATAAGAAAATAAGAGATTAGAATTAATCTCTCATATATTTAATTAATAAAATAAATCCTATAATCACAATTAGAATTCCAAAAATGCTAATTTCATTCCCGGTGGCATGTTTTATCAGATTATTTTCTTTAATTTCGCTTTGAACTGTTGTTAGTGTTTTTGTCTCATTAGTTTTTGAAGGGACAGTACTGTTTTCTGATGTGGAATTATTTTTGGGATTTGTTTTGTTGTTTGCAGTTGTGCTGTTTTCGGGAATTGTTTCGTTTTTTATTGTAGTGTTATTTACAGGAATTGTCTCGTTGCTTTCAGGTGTGCTGTTTTCAGGGGCAGCTCCTAATATTTCGTCTTCAATAATTTCAATTGTACGGTAATTAATTTTATATCCGAAAAAGTTTTGAGTACTGTCCTTTTTGGAATTCAATAATTCAAAATCAAATATTGCTTCCTGGTTATCACTTATTTTTGCCACTGCACCATGGTCTGGGATAACTCTCCCATTTGATGCGCTTTCCAATATTGATTTGATTATTTCATTATCGCTATTTTTGTAATCGTAATTGGTAAAAGTCCAAATAATCTGTGAAAGGTCAGTTGTAGAGGGATTCATTGTGTAATTGTAATGGTCCACGAATAATATCTTCAAGTAATTTCCAACTGATTCTCCATATTTTAAGCTGGTAATATTGGAGGTATCTTCCACAATGAAGGTTTCTCCTCTGCCAGTGGAATGTAAGTTATGGTTGACGCAGTAACCGTGGTATCCGTCATCAAAAGATACGTTTCTGTATCCGCTTTCAAGTGATTTCACCTCTTCGCCAAGTCTGTTCTCACTTGAATTGGTTATTGTGTGTCCTTCATTTCTATTTCTTTGTTCATGTAAGTTTAGCTGGTCTTCAGATGTCTCTTGGCTTCTAAGTGATCTGATTTCATTAGTTTCATATTCATTTTCACTAATTAAAATGTCATCAGTTTCATTTTGCGCTGAAACAAAATTCAAACCTGATGTTGAAATTAGGAGTGTAAGTAATATTGTGAGTATTTTCTTCTTCAAATTTTCACCTCTAAATATTTTGTATAATTTGCATTGTTGGAGGTGATATATAAAGATAAAGTAACCAAATACTCACTAAAAAAAGAAAAGAAAAGATTAGATTTAATCTTTTCTACGCATTACCACTGCTGCGATGGCAATAACTATTATAACAATCACAAGGATGAATATTGGATTTCCAGCAGCTTTCATGATTGTATCTTGGACGGTTGCATTTTGGGGTTTTTCTTTTGTCTTGTTAATGATTTTTGTATTTTCCTTATTTATTATGGTTGTGTTGTTTTCATTAATGATGACTGTGTTTGTTTTGTTTTCGATGGTTTTGTTTGTTTCGGTAACTGTTTTAGTGTTCTGGCCATCGTCTGTTTTGTTATCATCGGTCTGTTCTTGGGTGTCATTTGTGCTTTCATCAGTTGGGGTGGTGTCATTTGTTGTTTCGGTATTGTTGTCAGTGTCGTCGGCTGTTGAATTTTCATCATCGACTGCAGACAATTTATCTTCATGAGGGATAGTCTTCAGTGAAACCGCATAAGCTAGACAGTCTGACTTTTCCCCATTTGCTGATTTTAAAAGCTCAAAGTTGAATGTAGCTTCAGTGTCATTGTTGATTTCCACAACTGCACTGTCACCAATTTTTTCTGAGGAACTTAAAGCCTTTTGCGCAATTTCATTGCTTGTGTCTTTATTGATGACCTTTGAAATTACGTTTTCTATCTCATTTTCCTTATTTGCCTTGTAACATTCAATAATTGCTAATTTTATGGCATTTTCACTGTCTGTTGTTGGCTGTGATGTAAATTTGTCTTCTGTTGTTATGCTGCTTTTTGCAAGGTCAATGCAAAATCCTGTAAATCCGTCATTGAATTTGATTCCGTTGCTGGTAATGGAAATTGGCAGGATGTAATTTCCTGTATCTTCAATTTCTGAAGTCTCTGTTGTATTTGTTGTGCTGTTGTCTGCTGAAACCACGCTCAGACAGCTGATTGTAAAAATCACAACAAGCAATAATGTGATTATCCTTTTGTTCATATTAAAAACTCCTTTTAGTTAGTTGATAATATGGCATTATTATTAATAAAAGTTTGTTAAATTATATATGATATGAAATTAAATATTAGTTCATGAGAGTATTAGCTAATTTTGAGGATAATCAGAAAATCCCTTCAAATTCATCATTGGATGCGCTTCTTGGAGGAGGTTTTGAAAAAGGGGTTATAACTCAAATTTTTGGACCGCCCAGTTCCGGTAAAAGTAACATTACATTAACCTTGGCTGTCAATGTGGCTAAAAACGGTAAGAAAGTAATTTACATAGACACTGAAGGCGGAATTTCAATTGACAGGATCAAGCAAATTTCAGGTCCTGATTTTGCAAATACAGCTAATAATATCATTGTTTTTGAACCAACTAATTTTTTAGAACAAAACGATAATTTAAAGGCTATCGAAGTGTGGCTTAGAAAAAATCATAATGATGTTGATTTGATTGTTCTGGATTCTGCAGTTGCATTGTACAGGGTGGATGACATGAAATCATCAAAACTGAATAAGGAATTGGGTAAGCAGATGGGAATCTTATCTAAAATAGCCCGTAAGTATGATGTTGCTGTTGTGCTGACAAATCAGATTTACAATGCCTTTGATGATGAGGGCAATAATGATATTCGCGCAGTTGGGGGAACCATCTTACAATACTGGAGTAAGGTCATACTTCAACTTGAACGTGGCGATGAATTAAATAAGCGTGTAGCCACATTGAGACGTCACAGAAGCATTCCTGAAGGTAAACAGGCGATTTTTGCCATTACTTCTAGTGGAATAATTTAAGTTAATTATATTAATAATTAAAAATAAATATTTATTTTGGAATTGTTTGAGTGATATTATGAGGGATAAGGATTTCGATATTAAAAAACCAAAAAAGAAATTTCAGAAAACAGAAAGAGTTCCGCCTGAAGGCTATGACTCTGCTAACGACTTTTTTGAAGATATGTATATGGACAATGACATGATTTGGATGGGTCAAAACACCAACCATTTACATGATGATACAATAGCAGATGCTATGATTGATGCTGTTCGTCAAAAGACTTTTTGTAGATATCCTGCCCCTGAAGGTTTCACAGAACTTAAACAATTAATTTTAGACGATTTAGGATTAAAAGATTTGGAAGTGCTGTTAACATCCGGTGCAACAGAATCCCTATATCTGGTCATGCAAGCTCTTTTGGAACCTGAAGACAATGTAATCTTATCAGATCCAGGTTATTTCATCATCGGTGACTTTGCAAGCAGGTTTGCAAATGAAGCAAGGTATGTTCCAATCTATGATGAAAAGTATGGCTATAAATTGACTCCTGACCTTTTAAGGGAAAACATGGATGAAAATACTCGTATGGTAATCCTAATTGATCCGTTAAACCCATTAGGTTCATCATATAATGAAGATGAACTTAAGGAATTTGCAGAAATTGCAAAAGAAAACGATTTATACTTATTACATGACATAACCTACAAGGACTTTGCAAGAGAACACTTTTTAGTGGAAAACTATGCTCCTGGCCAGACATTAACAATCTACAGCTTTTCAAAAATATTTGGAATGGCAGGTTTAAGGGTCGGTGGAGTAATCTCCTCAAAACCAATAATCGACGCTATCAAAAATGCTGTAGTTAATGATTTGGGAGTTAATATCATTTCACAATACGGTGCAATTGCAGGTCTTAAGTCAAAACCTCAATGGTTTGACAAAATGAGAGAAACCTGTTTCGAAAATCAAAGGTTAATCCATGATATGATTGAACCGATTGAAGGGGTCTTCCTGCCGGTTTATCCGTCTGATGCAAACATGATGGTAATCGATTTATCCGGTGCGGGAATTGATCCGAAAGTGATGTCAAACTACTTGATTGATAAAAAATTATTCACAAGGGAAGGGGAATACACTTCTGAAGAGTTTGGTGACAGGTACTTGCGTATAAGTTTTTCAATACCAACTGAGGAAATTAAAGTATTCTGTGAAGAATTCCCAAAAGCTGTTGAGGCTTTAAGAAAAAAATAAGGTTAATGGTATGAGATTTAGATATCATCAACCTATTCCTAATTTTTATAAAACTGAAAACCCTCACCATCCAAAAACCACAATATCTGCTGATTTTTTAAATGAATTCAATGAATTGGCCATTGAGTACCAATTTGAAGGTTTAAGCTATTCAAAATTAACTGACGAGTTTAAAAAGGAATGGGATATTGACTGGGACAATATAATCATTTTAAAATACAAAATGTCTGATGAAATCCTGAAAATGGAACCTTCCAAAGAAAAATGCAAAATGATGGATGAGGAATTTCAGGAAGTCGGTGTAAAAACATTCGAGCTTGCAGACATTTTAAGAGAAAACGGTTTCAGGGCAGATTTGATTAATCCATTGGATGATCGTGTAAGCTTAAGGGCGATTGCTCTTCAGTCAAATGATGCAGTTATAACAAGAAGCAACATGTGCATGTTTAAGGAAGGATTGAACTTGGGATTTTTCATGATTCACACATCAATTGAAAATTTGCCGTTCAAAAGTGAAAATGACATGCTGTGGGTTGAGGATTACTGCTCAACATGTGGGGTCTGCATTGACAGATGCCCTGAAAGTGCATTTGATGAGGATGGGAAATTTTTAAGAAAATTATGCACAGCGCACCGTGAAGGCTGCAGCAGGTGCATTGATTTATGTCCTTTTTATAAAAGAGGTTATGAAAAAGTTAAAAAACGATATTCGAGGATGAAAAAATGAACGAAAAAATAGCTCTTGTGTCTTGCAGCGGATTAAGCCCATTGGGTTTGGTGGTTCGTGCAGCCACTGTTGAACTGGCTTTGGAAAATGAAAACATCGTTGCGGCATGTATAACTGAATACTCCGCTCAGCCTAATAACTGCTCACCTATTTTGGACGATGCAAAAATAGTTACAATAACCGGTTGCAGCGATGACTGTGCGTCAGTAATTTTAAATGATAAAGATATTGATTCAATAAAAAACATCTCTGCAGATGCTGTTGTCAAAGCTTATGACTTGAATCCGTTGGATGCGGTTCGTTTGGACGACGATGGTGAAAAAGCGGTTGATGTGTTAAAAAAATATATTTTAAAAGAATTAGAAAATATCTAATTGTCTAATTCTTTTCTCATGTCATTTGCGGATACGAGCAGTAATATTGCAAATGCTATTGCAAGCATTCCATGAGTTGCTATTATTGTGATTATTGCACAGATTATCAGCAAAATCCAGGTGTTTTTGTTTTCACCGTATTTTGTTGAAAGGAAATATACTACAATAAACATTATAATATAAAATATTCCTGATATGATGAATCTGTCGCTGTATCCGTTTAGGGCAAAACCTGCCACTAATAATATTATTGCAAATATCAAGTATACATAAGATACTCTTTTTGCTAGTTGTGCACCTCTAATTCTATTTTCGAACATAAATTACCATCTTCTTAATCGGACAAGTAATAATATTCTCCTTTTTCTTTTTGTTCACGGTCTTTGTAACTGTCGAGTTTATTTACTCTTGGTCTTTTTGTTTCCTTGTCTCTTCTGAATGTAATGTTCAAGTTTCCTAAAAACTCGTTCATTGCATTTCTAAGATCAGTAGGTTTTGATGCATGTCCGTTCAAACCAGGAGTTCCGTTGAATACCATCGCCCTGTCTGAAATGTAGTCGATAAATACGATATCGTGGTCTACAATCAATGATGCGGCGTTTCTGCTTTCAACCATCTTTCTTATTACTCTTGCCGCAATAAGCCTTTGTTCAACATCCAAGAATGCTGTAGGTTCGTCGAAAAGATATATTTCAGCATCTTTTGAAAGTGTTGCAGCTATTGCCAGTCTTTGAAGTTCCCCTCCACTCAATCCTTTAACCGGTTTATCGAGCATGTCGTTTAAGCCTAGTGGAATCATGATTTCGCTTTCAAAGATTTTGCTTCCGAAACTAGGGGTGTTCATGTATAAAAAGTCACTTACGCTTCCTTCAAAGTTTGAAACAATGTATTGAGGTTTGTAGGCTATTGTAACTTCTTCGTCAACTTCTCCGGATGTAGGTTCCTCAACTCCTGCAAGCATTTTTGCAAAAGTGGTTTTACCGATACCGTTTGATCCGAATGCGGTCACGATTTCATCGTAGAATATTTCACCTTCATCGGCAGTCAGCTTGAATCCGTCATAGTCCTTGCTCAGGTCACTGTAGCTTGCAAGCGCATCCCCTTCATCTTCAGGTGTTGGAGGTCTTATTGTAAATTCAATAGGGTTCCTTCTGATTCTTACGTTCTCTTCAGCTAAAAATCCTTTGATGTATGCATTAATTCCTAAACGAACCCCTTTTCTGCCGGACACTACACCGTATCCTCCAGGCTGACCATATAAAATGTGGATGTTGTCGGATAATGCATCCAAAGTTGCAAGGTCGTGTTCAATAACAAGCACGCTTTTGCCTTCTTCTGCAAGGGACCTTATGACACGAACTGCATTCAGTCTCTGGGATACGTCAAGCCAGGATGTCGGTTCGTCGAAGTAGTAGAAGTCTCCTTCCCTAAGCACTGTTGCAGCTATCGCAACCCTTTGAAGTTCTCCACCACTCAGGTTTTCCATTTTCCTGTCCAAAACGTTTTCAAGCTGCAGCTCTTTTGTTACATATTCGAGCTTGTCCCTTTCATTAACGTTGCTGAGCAGGTCTCTGACTTTTCCCTTAATTACTTTTGGAAGCTTGTCTACCATCTGCGGTTTCAATATGGTTTTGATGTTTCCTTCGGATAGGTCCTGGAAGTATTTCTGAAGTGCAGAACCCTTGTAATATTCAATTACTCCTTCCCAGTTTTCAGGAGGATTTTCAAAGTCTCCAAAGTTAGGTATCAGATTTCCTGATAAAATATTCATGATGGTGGATTTTCCGATACCGTTCTGTCCTAAAAGCCCTAAAACAGTTCCCTCTTCAAGGCTTGGAAGTCCAAACAGTTCAAATTGGTTCTGTCCAAACCTATGAATAGGTTCGCCTGCTGCTTCAGGCAAGTTAATAATTGTAATAGCATCAAATGGGCAACGATTTGTACAAATACCGCACCCTTCACATAATTCTTCAGATATCAACGGCTTTTTTGTATCTTCATCGATTACTATTGTGTCTTCATCCATTCTAACGCCTGGGCAGTAATGGATACAGACGTAATCGCATTTTTTAGGTTGACATCTGTCTCTGTCTAAAATTGAAATACGAGTCATTATAATCTCCTTAAAAATATAATCATATATAATTCTGTTGTTACTATTTAATTAAATTATGTTTTCAAAAAACTTTTAAATGGATAATTTTATATTTAATAGTGATAATATGAAACAGGTTATGATTGTAAGAACTGACTTAAAAATGCGCAAAGGCAAAATTGCAGCCCAATGTTGTCACGGGTCAATTGGAGCATATAAAAAATCTCCTGCAGATAAAATCAGAAAGTGGGAAAATGAGGCTTATGCAAAGGTTGTTTTGAAAGTTCAGACTTTGGAGGAATTAACCCAGCTTAAAAAGATAGCTGATGAGAAGGGAATTGCCAATTATTTGGTAGTTGATGCTGGACGTACTCAGATACCTACATCAAGCGTCACAGTTTTGGCACTTGGGCCTGATGAGGATGAAATAATTGACGAAGTGACTGGGGATTTGAAACTTTTATGAGCAATTATCAATTTAATGAATCCTATTTTTAATTATACGTGGTAGAAATTATGAGCATAAAACAGGTTGTTAAAATTGGGGGAAGTCTGTTTCCCAATTATGCAATTGATCTTGCAGGGAAATTGGAAAATACCAATTCGCTTATTATTTTGGGTGGAGGGGAATTTGCAAATTTAATTCGCAAATACAATGATGAACAGGAATTTTCAGAGGAAGTCAATCACTGGACGGCTATTGATTGCATGGATATAATTGCAAAACTGGTCAATGATAAAGTTGAATCATGCAAATTGGCTTATACATTATCTGAAGCTGAAAAAATATCTGATGAAGGTTTAACTCCGATTTTTGTTGTTTCCGAATTTTTAAGAGATGAAGATCCTTTTGAATGCTCATGGGATGTGACTTCAGATTCGATTGCAGCCTATGTTGCGCACTGCCTAAATGCAAACCTTTTAATAGTAACAAATGTAAATGGTATATATACCCAAGAACCGAAAGAGCCAGGTTCAACATTCATAAGTAAAATCGATGCAAAAACCTTACTAACTTTTCAAGAGTCATCGATTGATGTAATGTTACCGTCTCTTTTATTAGAGTTTGGGACTAATTGTTATGTTGTGAATGGGAAGTGCCCTGAAAGGGTTTTATCTTTAATAGATGATAATATAAATGATTATAACTTCGATTACACACAAATAATAGGTGATTTAAAATGAAAACTGTAGAATGTATTTCATGTAAACAAGAAATTCCATTAACTGGACCTTTTGTTGAATTCGAATGTCCAGAATGTGGAGCAAAAATATCAAGATGTGAAAAATGCCGTACTTTCGGTCACGCTTACAAATGCGAATGTGGATTTGAAGGACCATAGATTTTAAAATGGAGGAATTATAATGGGTGAAGTATTAACAACTATGAAAATTATGCCAGACAGTCCGGATGTAGATTTAGAAGCTATTAAAGCAGCTATCAAAGATTCAATGCCTGAAGGCGCAAAACTTCATGACATCTCAGAAGAACCAATTGCATTTGGTTTAGTTGCAATTATCTTAAATTTCATCACTGAAGATGGTGAAGGTGGATCTGAACCTGTTGAAGAAATGGTTTCTGCTATTGAAGGCGTAGCTAGTTTTGAAATTACTGGTGTTGGAAGATTAATGTAAATCTTTCACTTTTTCTTTTTTTATTCATTTTTCTAAAATTTAGGCATACCTAAAAATTAGGAAACATTTATATAGTATAACAACTAACTTTTATACAAGTGACATATAATTTAGGTGTACCTAAAAATATGCACTCACAAAACATATTATTAGTCAATAATAATACAATCTCCAAAAAATATATATTAAATTAGAATTCCGCAATTTCCTAATTTGATATTGGAAAGTTCTTGTTGAATTTTCCGAAAACGGATTTGATGTTTGGACTCTCCAAACTGAACATCAATCATTAATTATATCTCTTGAAAATAGTGGTTGGGGTTTTCACTATTTTTAATCAAATATGTCGTACTTTTAAACTCCATATTATTTTTCCTCGATTGGTGTTTTTTTTAAACACCCTATATTTTTTTTTAAAAATTATTTAGGTTTACCTAAAAATATCAAAACATTTATATACTTCTTAAAACAATTATGAAATAGTGATAAAAATTAGGTTTGCCTAAAAAGCTAATTTTGATTGCTATTGTATTACAATTTTTTACTGTAATGCAGTTCTCCGATTATTACTAAATTAGTTTTACTCTCTTCTAATTTAGTAATCGCATATAACTACTCTCACGAAATTAAATATGAAATCCATATTTAATTTCACCTATTAATTAAAAAAAGTGATTGTTATGGCAAGTAATGCAAATAAACCAAAATGTTGTGAAGTTAAAGAAGATCCAAAAGAGAAAAAAAGTATCTTCAAAAGATTATGGTGTTTCTTCTTTGGATGCAATTGTCACTAATTTTTTTTTTATTTCTTTTTTTGTTACTATCTCTAATTTTGAAATTTAACTCATTTTTAACAATATTTAAGTATTATAATTAAGAGACTATTAATTACTTTTAAATGAATTAAAGTAGGTAGGAACTATGGATAGAACAAGAAAGATAATTTTAGCGGTTTTGATTATTGTTCTTATTGTTCTTGTAGCGATTATTGCTGGGGCGCTTTTTATTGGTCATAATTCCGAGCTTAAAGAGGGAAATAAAAACATTTTGGTATGTGCTATTGATGAAAGTGAAAAGCGGCCAGGTATGGGCGCTTGTGACATGGCGTTTATTGTTACATTGAATAATGGTACTCTTAAGAATTACACTGCAATTTATCCTGGTGGATTAACTCACCCAACAGCAAAAGAACCTGCTGAAGCTCAAACTCAAGGTGCAGGATCAGCATTGTTGCTTCACGATGCATTCTGGGAAGCAGATAATGCAGTGGACATGAGGCTTGCAAAAGAGATTGTGGAATATAATACCAACAGCCACATTGATTCTGTTGTCGCAATCAATACTGAAGCATTGGATGCAGTTCTTAATGCTGCAGGAACAATCAACATTAATGGTACTCCAACAAATGTAAGTGGTATTGACATTATCCGTGAAGAGGATTGGGGCAATGGCGTATCAAGAGGAGATGCTGTTTTGGATATTGTTAAAGCGGCTGCAAGGGAAGCAAAAGATCCTGAGAAAAAATCAGCTATGGTGAGTGCTGCAATTGACCAATACTCAAAAGGAAACATTATCATGGATCAGCAAGGTGCTTTTGTAGGATTGCTGGCGTCAAAAGGAATTGAAACATTTTTTGATTAATTCCTTATTTTTTTATTTTTTTTAGATTTTAGGCTCTAATTTTTTAATAAATATTCCCATAAACATCACAATCATTGGGAAAAACGCTCCATACATTAAAAATAACACGTTAGATGAGATTATGTCTCCCATTACTGTCGAACCTGCCATTAACATTATCAGACTGATGACTGGTGCTAAAATGGCTATGAATGTATATATCAGAATAAATGAATTTAATTTTTGAGAGTATTCCTTTAACTTTATCTGCATTTCAAATGAAATGTCCTTTGCAATTATCTCTAAGCTGTTGGCTAAATTCCCACCAACTCTCAAAGTTCCCACAATTTGTTGAACAGCTCGTGTAAGGCCATCTGATTTTATTCTTTTTGACATGTCCAGCAGGGATTCTTCTGTTGATTTTCCAAATTTAACTTCTTCCAAAACCCTGTTGATTTCTTTTGAGAATGTTCCATAGTCGGCATCTTTGATGGTCAATAATGTATCATGCAGTCCTTTTCCGGATTTTAACTCTATTCCCATATGTCTTAAAGCGTATGGCAGTTCCTGATTTAAATCCGAATAGCTCTTCTGTTCTTTAATTTTCGGATAATAAATTAAAATGACATAAAACATTACAACAATAACCAGATACATCAGGCTAATCTCAATTGGCATGAGAATCAATAGAAATACGAATACCAACATGAATGAAAAAATTGTAGGAATCCTAATCATTTTGGGAAGAAGATATTCTCTCAGCTCATCCATTTTATCCATTTCCTTTGACGGAATCTTTTTGTTTTTCTCGAAATCTAGTTTTGAGAATATTGCCTGGACTTTTTCATTAGATGATTTGGCGGAAGTATTTTTAAAGGAGATGCCTTTTATGGATGAAACGGTTGAAAGCACAATGTCTCCGATCAGTATGAAAAACTTATTTAAAATATTATCACCTGTTTAATAAAATTCTGTTTAGTACTTTTTCAGGGTCTTTATAGTATAGGTCCAGCACCCCTTTAACATCTCCGACAGAGCGGATATCATGTTTGACCATATGGTTTAAGACTATTTCTCGGTCTGCAATTTCCTTGTGAATTTCATTTAATGACTTTCCGCTTAAATTTGCAATCTGTGCCAGTGTTTTACTTGTTACGCTGACATTGTCAATGTTGTCGGTTTCGGGATTCCACTGAAAGATTTTGTTTAGCTGGACAACGCCCTCTTCTATTCCAACCACTTCTGCTACTTCACTGATTCTTCTGTAGGATACTCCTGATGGGGTGTAGATTCTATTCTGCATTATTATAAAATCAATGGCCTGAATCATTATTTCCGGAACTGACATCGGTGAATTTGTCAATCTGGTTATTGTCTCTCTTGCATCATTTGAATGCAGTGTTCCAAATCCTGAATGTCCTGTATTCAATGCTGTGAAAAGTGTTATGGCCTCTTCTGCCCTAACTTCACCGACGATTATTCTGTCCGGGCGCTGCCTTAAGGAGTTTTTAACAAGGTCATTCATTGTCAGCTCTCCCTTGTTTTCAACATTTGCCGGGCGTGTTTCCATGCGAATAACATGTTCATGAGGAATTTGCAGTTCTAATGTGTCTTCAATTGTAATTATTCTTTCTTTTGGATTGATGAATGAGCAGAGTGCATTTAAGGTTGTTGTTTTTCCTGAGCTTGTTCCTCCTGAAATAATTGCATTGGCGGATTTCACTCCTAAACCGTCAAAACACACCCATAAAAATGCGGCCAGTTCGGTTGATATTGTTTTGGAGTTTATCAAATCGATTATGCTGAAAGGGTCCTTTTTAAATTTCCTTATTGTCAGTGACGGCCCGTCGGCAGACACTGGAGGTATGGTCGCATTAATTCTTGAGCCGTCCAATAATCTCCCATCCAGAATGGGTGATTCCTGATCTATTCTTCTGTTTATTTGTCTTGCAATTGAATCAATCAGGTCCATTAACTCTTTTTCATCATCAAATTCAATGTTTGTCTTCATCATTCCGTTTTCTCTGTGATAGACAAAAATTGGTTTATTTATTCCATTTATCATGATTTCCTCTAAATTGTCGTCCTGGATTAGGGGGTCAATTTCACCGTAGCCTACAATGTCTCTTAAAAACTTTTTAGAAAGACTGTCCAGATATTGTTTAGAGATGTTGGCATTCTGGTTTTCGCCGGTAAACCTGACAAATAGGAAGTTCCTGATGTCATTCAATAGTTTTTCTTCGTTTGGTTGGAAATTTTCGCCTGATGATATTGCAAGGTCAACTAAATTTTCACGAATTTCGCCTAATATAATTTTTTCCTCAGGGCTGTAATCTTGTCTGACTATGTCATATTGGGGTATAATCTCATTATTGCTCATATTTTTCACCTTTAAGGATTTTTAACTCATTTTAAAATTAGTATTACTAATTAATAAAGTTTTATTACAATCGAAAGCATAATTATTGATATAATTCAAAATAGTTGTATAAAAGCAATTTTGAGGTTATTTCATGTTAGATATCTATGAAAAAATTAAATCATTAAATGAATGTGAAAACTGTGTTGATGTTCAAATAAAAAAATTTTCTCCGCTTAGGGATCTGATAAACTTTGATGATTATGACGGAGAATATATGAGATGTCAATGTGGAAGAAGGCCTCTTGATGTTGTTATGAGCCATATTCTAAAAATCATGATTGAATGTGAAATGGTTCCCGAGAAAGCAACTTTAAGGCGCAATTCTCCTGTTCCATTGTCTGATTTTTATTACAGCAGTTTAAATCCTCAGTTCATTCAGAAAGATACCTTGATATTGCTTCATGAAGATTTCACTCCCGAAGTTGCCTCAAAATTAATCAATGAAGTCCCTGAAGTGAAATGCGTATTGAAAGGAAGTCCCCGCAATGTTGCAGGTCAGATAGATAAGGACTCCCCAATAGCTCACTTTGAAATTCTTGAAGGGGATGACACACAGGTGAATGTAATGAGGACTCTTCTTGACGAAAAGATTATTTTAGTTAAGAATCAGTCAAAACACCACATTGAAGTCGCAATGACCACAGAAGAAAAATTGCTGCGCCTGCATAACTATCTTAAAAATAATGGGATTAAAAAAGGAGTGGCCGTTGATGGAATGTGCGGTTTAGGCGCTCTTGGAATATATCTGCTTAAATACGGTTTTGAAAGGGTACTCTTCAATGATATAAATCCCGAAATGATTGGAACTTTAAAAAACAATCTGGAAATAAACGGCATTGATGATGGATTTGAAATACACAACCAGGCATTTGAAGATTTGGATGTTGAACATGTGGATTTATGTGTTATAGATGCATTTCCTGGTGTGGATATTGGGGAGATAACAAAAAAAGCGGAAGAAATAGCAGATAATGTGGTGATTATCTAGCTATTTTTAATTATTACAAGCATGTTTTTTCAAAATCGTCCTGTACAATCTCCAATAATTGTTTTATGGAATCATCCATATTGATTTCAGTGATTTGTGTGTGGGTATTGTATTTTTGAAAAACATATTCTTGTGCAAATGACCTACTCATAAATTCAATATTTTTGAAGTTTAATACAACTTCCTTTTCCATGTTAATCTCTTGGAAAAGTTTTTTTGCTGTTGGTCCCATACCTAATTTTTTAGGATACCTTTCTTCGAGATTAATTATTATTTGATTCATTGTTTTCCTCTTTACTGATTGGTTTATATTTTAAATAACCATATATATTATCTATTTTTTTATTATTTATTTGCAATAATATATATGTTCCATTAATGCCCTCTTCATTTTCATAAAGTCGCATTCCCCTTTTTGTTATCAAACATGCGCCTTTTCCGGACATTATAATCATTTCTCCACCAAATCCTAATGTTGTTATTCTTGCTGTCGAATTTAATCCTCGTCCATGAAGATTATATTTTTCTTTATCAGTTGTTTTCCCGTTTACCGCTTCAAAAATAGATTCAGAATCTCCATTATATTCAAGTTGTGCTTCTTTGAAACTTTCAGGAATGCCTATTCCATCATCATAAATGATAATATTTAAAGTGTCATGATTATCAATTTTTACAAATGCATTTTTAAATTTTGAATGTTTATATATGTTTATCAATGTTTCATAAAGTAAAAAATTAATAGATTGGATATCTGCATTTTTTGGAAGAATATTTGCGATTTCATCTGTAAATTCTGATAAATATTCTTCAATTTTTTCTGAAACTATATTGAATTCATTAAACTCATAATATCTTAATTTTTTGATATTTCGGGAGTTTTCTTGTTCTGTATCATTTATTTTTTCTTTTAGCTTCTTAAATTCGTCTAAAATTCTATTTTCCATATTTTCACCTAAATAAACATTTGCATATAGATGACAATGGCTGGGATTATCAAGACTCCCATTAAATGGGATTTGCCGACTCCAATATAGTGGGGCAGCATTCCCATGGCAGTTGATGTAATTAAGGCCAGGGTCATGTATCCGAACGGTGCTTTGTAGTAGAAGATAAAAATGTATAATATCAATATTTGGAGTAAAATCACGCCAATCGATAGTTTTTTGTAGTCAACACCACTCATTAATCTAGAAAAAGAATCGCCAAGTTTTAAAGACAATATTAATGAAACTGAAACTGCAATCAAGGATGCAAATATAAAAATTGCCAGATGGTTCAATGTCATTTCAGAAATCAGATAAGACATATAAACTGCTATTCCGCTTCGGGGGTTTCCAATTATGTAAATGGCTATCAGTGAAAACAGACAGTCGGATACGTTCAGTCCGGATGTTGCCAGAAGAAAATTTACGGTGTCATCATCGTCATTGTCATTTGCTCCGCTTGCAGCCTGTGCAATTACAGTTCCCTGTGCCGGTCCAAATCCTGGTAAAAATCCCAGTATCGCTCCGGTTATTCCTCCTGCAAAAATGCTTTTGAATTTATTAAAATCCAAATCAAGTTCATAGAATGGATTCTGATGGGGAATTGTCGAAGAATCATTTAGGCTGAAAAGTATTGTGCTTATTCCGAAAAGCCCTGAAAATGTACACATCAGTGAAACTCCTGATGAAATTGGAGTTTGGAAAGTGATCCATCCTAGAATTCCGGATAGTACAAACAGCAATAGTGACCATATAAAATCTCGGGTGGTGCTGGTCAGTTTGTATGTAAGATAAACTGATGCGAAAAGAAGAATCATCCATGTAAAGGGTTTTGTGGCGTCATGAAGTATTGGCAGGGCAATTGCAAAAATGGGCAGCATTAATATTGTAACTATTATTGCTCCAAATCCTCCAACTGAAACGATTCGAATTACTTCTTTTGATCTTCCTTGTAAAACCATCCTGTGTCCTGGAAGGATTGAAGTTGCAGTTCCTTCCTGCGGCACGCCTAGAAGCATTGACGGAACGAATTCAATCAGTGCATGTGCTATTGACATTGCAACCATTAGCACACACAAAAATTCGGGTGATAATATGGTTAACAGGAATGTGGATGAAGCAAACAGTATTGCTCCTGCGGTATTTACGTGTATTCCGGGAATCATTCCCGTTATTGTTCCTATTCCTATTCCTATAAAACAAGCAATAACTAATTCTATCATAGCTATTGATTGTATAAACTATAATTTAAAGCTTGTTGAAGCAATATGGTAATATTGTGGTGATTTGGTAAAATTAATCTGTTTTGGTAAAATTGTTTTGATATTGTAAAATTGTTCTCAGTTGAAAGGTAATTTGTAAAAAAAGTAATTTTTCAGATAGATTTTATGATGACATTAATTAAATTAGAAATGGTTCCTGTTAAATTCCAAGGATTTCAATGATATTTTGGATAGTAATTTCAGCACATCTTCACGGGACATGTCCAGCTCTTCACAAATCATATTGTCCCATTCTTTTTCCTTTTCAATTAAAAATTCAGCGGTTTCAATTCCTTTTTTAGTTAAATGTATTTTATATGCTCGTTTGTTGTCTGAATCGACTTCTCTTGTGATTAATCCTTTTTCTTCAAAGTCTTTAAATGCTCTTGAAACACCGCTCCTGTCCATCAGACAGGCTTTTGCAATATCAGATTGGGTCACTCCCATTTCATAATATAAGAATAATAGCATGTAGTATTGACTTGGAAGAATGTCAGTTTCATTTTTGATATGCTTGTTAATGTAAAAATCATGTGTCTTGCTTAATGAGATCAAATGATTAACCAAAAATGGGGAATTTTTCATAATGTCTTCATAGTCTATCATAATTAAATCACCTTATATTATATTTGGAATCAATATTTAAATACTATATGTAACATATTATACACAACTGACTATTTAGGGGTTATTATGAATAAAAAAATCATCATCATGTTAGTAATTGTTAGTATTAGTTTACTTTTATTAACTAATCCGGCTTTTGCAAAAGAAAATGTAAAAGTAAAAATTTCTTCAGATAAATGGCTAAACGGCAAGGGTGTCATCATCATCAAGCTTGTTGACAGTCACGGCAGGGAAATCAGCAGTAAGGGAACCATTCACTACACCATAACAGATTCCAACGGGAATTATCAGTGGGCATACAAGGCATATAACAAGGGGCTTCGCTTGAAATATGATCCAGGAAATTATAACGTTAAGGTGAAGTTTGACGGGGATAAGAAATATAAGTCCGCTTCCAAGTCAAAGGATGTTACAGTAAAAACCACCAGTTCCGGATTTGACGCATATACTTATTATGATAATCATCATTGGGGTTTGAACCAGGAAATAGATGATTATATAGAGTATAATTACTGGGATGAGGAAATCTATGATGACGCCTCAAACTATGACGGCGAAGGTTATTGAATTTTTTTTAAAAAATAGGAAGTTTTGGTGTTTATTGTTTTGGAGAGTTATAAACACCAGACTTGTTTTTTGGGAATTATTTGGCAGATATTTTCCCATAATATCAAATTAGAAAATTGTGAAAAGCCAATTTGATATTTAATTTTGGAGATTGTATTTTTTTATTGACTAATAATATGTTTTGTTGAGTGCATATTTTTAGGCATGCCTAAACATATGTCACCTGTATTAAAGTTTGTTCTCATAGTATATAAATGTTTCTAAATTTTTAGGTATGCCTAAATTTTAAGATCAATTCCTATGGAATAAATAACATATGTTATATAACAATTGATATATTCTACTATTTAAATCTTGCTAAATTTGGCATGCCTAAATATTTAAATATAATAAAATCAATATTAGTATTATGTTTAGGTTAACCTAATTTTTTTTATTGGATCGACTTAAACTAAAAATTTTTTTTAGTAGATATATAACAATTTTTGTTATATATCAAGTTAATAAAACGGGAGAATGGTTAATGACAGAATTAATTATTGGATTAGCAGGAAACCCAAACGTGGGTAAAACTACTGTATTCAATAGGTTAACTGGTATGCGCCAACATGTAGGAAACTGGCCTGGAAAAACTGTTGAAAGGGCAGAAGGTCATTTCAAACATGGCAGTTATGAATATGATGTTATCGACTTGCCAGGTAACTACGCATTAAGTGCTCATTCTATGGAAGAAATCGTATCAAGAGATTTCATTGTAGATGATGACTCTGATGTAATTGTTAACGTAGTTGACGCTGCTAACTTAGAACGTAATTTATATTTAACAGTTCAAATGATGGAATTAGGTGCTAATTTAGTAATGGCACTTAACATGAACGATTTTGCTAAGAAAAAAGATCACATCATTGACATTAAAGCAATGAGTGAACTTTTAGGATTCCCAGTTGTTGAAGTAAATGCAAAAACTGGTGACGGATTTGATGAATTATTGACAACTGTTGAAAAACAGTCTTCCAGTCCAATCGATACTAGTGCAAAATTGTCCTATGGTGATGAATTAAGAGAACATCTGGGAGAGTTACAGGCATTAATCGAAAAAGACAGTAATCTATTAGATGTTCCTTCAGTATGGACTGCAATAAAATTATTAGAAAGAGACTCAATTGTTATAGAAAAAATACAAGGATCTTCTCAAAGCTCTGCTATCTTGAAAGAAACTGATAAAGTAGCAGGACACCTTCATGACGTTTATAATGAAGGTGCAGAAGAAGTTATTGCAAATGCAAGATATGCATTTATTGGCGGGTTAATGGCTGAAGCTGTTAAAAGGCCTGCTGTAGAAAAAGAATCCACTAGTGACAAAATAGATAAGATTGTTACTAACAGAATATTAGCACTTCCTATTTTCGCGGTTATCATGTGGGTCATGTTCCAGTTCACATTTACTATTGGTGCTCCATTCCAAGACATGATTGATGTAGCATTCGGTACACTTGCTGAATGGGTTGCAGGATTTATCGCAAACGAATATTTAGCTTCCTTCATTTGTGACGGTATCATAGGTGGAGTAGGTGGTGTTCTTACTTTCTTGCCTATCATTATTCTAATGTTCTTATTCTTAAGTATCTTAGAAGACTGTGGTTACCTGGCAAGAGCAGCATTTTCATTAGATAAAATCATGCATAAATTAGTCGGTCTTCACGGTAAAGCATTCATCCCAATGATTTTAGGATTTGGTTGTGGTGTACCAGCTGTTATGGCAACCAGAACCATGGAAAACGAAGGGGATCGTATGCTCGCTATGATGCTCGTTCCATTCATGTCCTGTACTGCAAGATTACCAATTTATGCAATTTTCATTGCAGCATTCTTTTCAGAAAATCAAGGTCTTGTCTTGCTTTCAATCTACATATTAGGTATTGTTGTTGCACTTATTGTTGCAGCTATCCTCAAAAGAACCATGTTTAAAGGATTATCCTCTCCATTTGTAATGGAATTACCTACATACAAAGTACCATCCGTAAAAGGTGTATTATTACACACTTGGGAAAAAGTAAAAGGATTCTTAAGAAAAGCAGGTACTATTATTCTTGCTTGTTCCATCGTTTTATGGGCTTTAAGTATCTTCCCATTAGGTGTAGAATACGGATCTGCTGAAAGTGTATTAGGTATGATTGGTGGCGTAATTGCTCCTATCTTCGCTCCTTTAGGATTCGGAACCTGGCAAGCTGCTGTAGCTATTCTTGCTGGTTTAGCTGCTAAAGAAGTAGTAGTTGCAACCTTCGGTACTTTAGCTGGTATGGAAGAAGATGATGAAGACGGTATTACTCAATTAGTACATGATACTTTCACTCCATTGTCTGCATTCTCATTCATGGCATTCACATTATTGTACACTCCATGTTTCGCAGCTATTGGTGCTATCAAACAAGAAACCAACAGTTATAAATGGGCTTTAACCATGTGTGCTATTACTTTAGTCACTGCATACATTGTTTCCTTCTTGATTTACAACGTTGGTCTTTTAGCAGGATTTGGATAAGTAAAAATTTAAAAAAAAGATGTAAATTAGATTTATTTCTAATTTTCATTTTCAATATTTTTAGTCATAACTAAATATTTATATATTGGTTAGGACATAATATTGATTAGAAGTTTTTAGTATACCTAAAAAATTTATTATGGTGATAATATGAAAACCTTAAAAGATGCAAAACCTGGTGAAACCGTAACTTTGGTAAAATACCACGAAACCGGTGATGTTGATTTAAGAAGACATTTGTTAGGTATGGGTTTTGTTAAAGGGGCTAAAATTACTGTTAAAAAAGTAGCTACTTTAGGAGATCCTATTGAAATGTCTGTAAAAGGATATGATGTTTGTCTTCGTAAAGAAGAAGCTGAAAACATTGAAGTGGAATAAACTTCAATCTTTTCATTTATTTTTTTTAATCTAATTTTATTAACGGTGTTATATTATGAAATGCAGAATGTGCGGTTTCGAATTTGATGAAACTCAGCTAGAAAATCGTGGATGTTCCAGTTGTGGAAAACATGGCTGCAATAGCATACACTGTCCAAACTGTGGTTTTGCCAACTCTCCAGAATTGGACCAAGAATTTGAATTTATCACAAAACTCAAAGATAGATTCAAAAGAAAATCAACAAATTAATTTTTTTTAATTTTTAATATTTCCTCAACTGTTTCTTCAATGCTTATTTTTTCAGTATCCACATCTAGTCCATTTTCTTTTAATTTATATAATATTTCTGTTGTTATTGGTGCTTTTAAATGAGCCTTCTTTAATAATTCTTTATCGGAAAATATTTGGTGTTTGTCACCTTCAGCAATTATTTCTCCGTCATACAATACAAATATTTTGTCTGCAAAATGGTTTACCATTTCTATATCATGTGATGAAATGACAATGCTTATTCCTTCTTCATTGAGCTTATTTAAAATATCCAATACCTTATCAACCCCTTCAGGATCCAAACCTGCAGTAGGTTCATCAAGTATCATTATTTCAGGTCTCATTGCAATGATTCCTGCAATAGCAACTCTTTTTTGTTGGCCTCCGCTTAAGTGGTGCGGTGTTTTATCTTCAAAACCACTCATTCCGACCATTTCCAAAGATTCTGTAATCCTTTTTTCAACTTCGTCATAGTCAAGGCCCAGGTTCATTGGTCCGAAGGCAACGTCCTCTTTAACGGTAGGTGCAAATAATTGGTCATTCGGGTCTTGAAATACTATTCCCACCTTTTGCCTTACTTTAAGTAGTTCGTCACGCTCAAAAATAATTTTTTCACCATCTACTTCAACATGGCCGGATGTTGGTTCGTTCAAACCGTTAAAGTGTGAGAATAATGTTGATTTTCCAGCACCATTAGGTCCCATAATAGCTATCTTTTCTCCTTTTTTAATTTGAATATTAACTTTTTTTAAAGCTTCAGTGCCATCAGGGTATGTATAAGTTAAATCTTTTGTTTCTAAATGTATCTTTTCCATTATTTCACCTAATTAATTGCTAGATTTTGGGACAGGTAACCTAATTGTCCGCTAAATTTGAACAGTATGATTTCAAGAATTATTGCCATGATAATTATTGTCAGTAGATAAATATAATCGCTTTTTTCTGGAGATTTTTTTTCACTGAACATTTCGGAGGCATCGGAAAATCCACGGCTGACCATACTTTTGTGAACACGTTCTCCCTGTTCATATGACTTCAAAAACATCATTCCTATGGTGTATCCTACCTGTTTCACTCTCCATTTGTATGGTGTATTTTTTGAGTGGATATTGAAATTCCTGGATTTTTGGCTTTTTCTAATTGCTGCAAGTTCGTCGACAAACAGGAATAAAAACCTCACCATGATTGAAAGAATCATTGCTAAATCTCGTGGCATCTTTAATTTTCTAAAGGAACTGGCCATTTCCTGGAGAGGTGTTGTTGATGAATAAATGATGATTGCAGTTAGACAAACAATCATTCTAACAAGCAACAGTATCGCCCAATTCAATCCAACATCTGTAATGTGCAGCCAGGAATAACTCCAGATTATATTTCCCGGTTGGATAAATGGTTGAAAAATAATTATTGCTCCACCGAAAGGCAGTAACATTAAAAGTCTTTTAAATGAATCCATATATGATAAATCAGCTATTTTTAAAATAACTAATAACATTATCTCTAAAATAATTGGTATAAAAAGCTCTTTGGACACGACACAAACAAGAATTATAAAAATAGTTGAGATTAATTTAATGCGTCCTTCAAGGTTATGTATAGGACTTTTTTTTGATGCTAAATCATCAAATCTCATTATCTGTGTTATGTCGACCATAGTAATTCACTAGTATAATATTAAAAATTTGTAATATATTATTATTTGCTTATGCAATTTTTAGTAATTTTCAATTACTTTTTAAAAAAAAATAAAAAGAGAAATTAAAATTTTAATTTCTGCTTTTAACAACGTATGCAACTCCGTATCCTACTACCAGTGTTACAATCACACCAATTACCAGTGCGACTATCTGTAATACTTGGTTATCAGGATCGTTAGCAAATGCATAATCCGGGAAGACTGATTCTGGTATGCCTTTAATTTCTTCTACTGAGAAATCTTCAGCAAGTCCTGAGTCTTCAGCTGATTTTTCTAGTCCGTCAGGGTCACCAGATGCGATGTATGGTGAAAGGACGCAGATTATAACACAAATTAATACAGCAATTCCTATTAAGGTCTTATCTTTTTTATCCATATTATGCATCTCCTTCACTTTTATTCCATGCAAGTAAATCTGGTCTGAATTTGTCCAATGCTGCAAGAACGATTACAGTTAATACTGCTTCGATGATTCCAATGAAGAAGTGGTATAAAACCATTGATGGAATACCGATATTTGCTGGGAAAGTTCCAGCGATTGCCATTTCAATAGCGCATGCTAATGCTGCAATTACAGTAGCTAACCATGCTGCAATTCCTGCTGCAGGATAATTACCAATTGTTCCTTTCAATCCTTTGAAGGTGTATAAACCTACGAAACCTCCAATGATTGCCATGTTCAATACATTTGCTCCTAAAGCAGTGATTCCACCGTCACCAAATATTAATGCTTGGATAAGAAGTACGACAGTAAATACTAAAACTGCAGCTTCAGGCGCTAAAAATACGATAGCTACTAAAGCTCCACCAACCATGTGTCCACTTGTACCAAATGGAATTGGCATATTCATTGACATGATTGCAAAAATACCTGCTGCGAGAACTGCTAAAAGAGGGATACGTTTTTCATCTAGGTTAGATCTAGCCCATTTTACAGAGAAGTATAATGCAACGATTAAAATTACATAGTATACTAGACACTGTGCGATAGGTATAAATCCATCTGGTATATGCAATTAAATTCCTCCATTTTAGTAATACTTTTTTGCTTTTTATTTAAATAGTGAGTATTACAAAAAAGTATTATTTTTAGTTATTTTTAGTAATATCAAGTTAATTGGGAGTCTAATTAAATAAAATTCTTTATAAACTCGTTTTTGTGCTTGACATTTACTATGTTAAATTTATTTCACTATATAAATGTTATTAAAGTAATACGAATTAGTATTATTTTAGAATTTTTGTAATACTTGATGTAAAAAAAATAGGCTAATTTTTTGATTTTGCGAGGGAAATTAAATAGATTAAAATGGCTATTGCAAAGTATAACAATACTTGAATGTCTAAAATCCCTGTTTCAATACCTAAAATGGAGTATGTCAAAATCAGTGAGTAAATTCCAATATAAAAGTAATCTTTTGTTTTTTGCATTATTTTAAATCCAATTCCTAAAATGAATCCCAATATGCACATTTCAACAAAAACGCCGACCTTTCCGAAATCAACCACCATCTGCCCTATTAATGTTGGGGTGACGGTAACTTCAGTTCTCCATGCTATCAGCTTTCCAACCATCATTCTAGGACCCAAATCACTTCCCGGAATTGAGCTGGCCAGTAATTTCCCATGAGTCAAACCGAAGTTTCCTCCAATGAAATCGAGAAGGTCGAGAACATGCAATGTAAAGTCAGCCCTTGACTGGAGGGTGTATATTGGGCTTGTTGATGATGTGATTGTCATCTCTCCAAGTGAACGAAAATACCCAATCCCTATGATTGCACCTATACCAATTAATCCTCCAACAACAACTTCCCATGGTGAAACAATATTTCCGCAGAAACCTATTATAATTATGATGAGAAATGCTGCAAGTAGTGGTGTCCTATACCCTAGAAGCAATAAAAATGCACAGTCAATAGCGAGTAAAAATAGGAATCTGAATCTTGCCTGTGAACGTGTGATGTTGTTGTCCTGAAAATCTTTGAGATATGAGCTAGCTACAAGGCAGGTTCCAGGTATTATTAAAAATACGGGCATGGTAAAGATAGGTTTTAATAAATATCTTATTGACGGTTTTAAAAGAGGTATTCCTCCAACTGTTGCAATGCTTATGAAGAAAAACACTATGCTTATCAATATTAAACAGAATCCTAAAGAATAAATGTCTTTTTTATCAAACTTCACTATGTTTTCATAAGAGTTCTTGAAAAAATACCTTGGGAGTATTGCGGATCCGATAATGAATGCGGCAAATGCTATAATCAGGGTTATTGTTAGACTTTGGGATAATCTGTTCAGGGACAACAGCAGAAATAGTGCAAATAAAACAATGACTATTAACGGATGGAATAGGTAATCTTTTAAAATCCTGTTCTTATTTAAAAAGCTTAAGAAATTCTCGCTGGGATATAGTTTTTTGAAATAACTGTTAACCCATTCGTCTTCAATGAAAGATAAAATTGAAAAGATGGTTGTAAATAAAAAAGATCTGTGAAATTCATCACTTATCTTATTTATTGCGGAAGTTAATGTAGAATAAATTATGCTCATTGTCACACAACTTAAAATGATCTGATATTTGTAACTTCATAGTTATTTTTAATATTGTTTAGGGTGTTGTCATCACAGTCATAAACTCTGATGGTTATTTCATCGGTTATTCCGTTTATGTTTCCTAAAATGTTATTTCCATCTTCAAGATTCTGATTATTTGCTTTACTTAGGATTAACTCGTTAATCAATTCAGTGTTTGTAGTTTTAATAGCTAATCTCTTGTCATGGGAATTAATTTCATTTTCCAATTCTCGAACCTTGATTGAATCTATTGAATCGATTGAGATCGATGTGGAAATTTCATAATCGCAGCCTGTTAGATTTTTATTTAAATCATTTAATGAAGTAACATTCTGTGGTTTTATTTTAAATTCTTTTAAATTTTCATAAACGCTGCCGTCACTTTCCAGTGAAATGGTATCTAAATAAATGTCTGCATTATTGACGTTTTTATATAATCCTGTAAGGTATGTCTTGTTGTTGGATTCGATTAAAATTTTTGTTGATGATCCTTCATCAACCCATTTTACAGTACCGTTTAAAGTCACTTCATCACCATTGGTTGAATTGATGCCTGATACAGTAGCTTTAACTATTTTTCCTTCTTTATAATAATTCAAATAGGTTTCTGGAAGTTTATTCATTGTTGAAGCATCAAAAGCAGTTTTTTGAATGTTTGATGAGTCATCGCTTGTAATGTGTATAAATGCAAATGCTATTGCACATATTACTAAAATTATTATGATATAATCAATGAGTGTAAATTTGAGTTTCATAAGCAATCCTAATCTTCGTAAATAGCACCAACAGGGCAAACGTCAACACATTCGCCGCAATTATCGCATTTGTCGGCATCAATAATTATTGTATACGCCCTTCTTGAAATCGCTTCTTCCATACATACATCGATACAGTCTTCACAGACTCCACATTCTTCCATATCCACTTGCAAATTATACACCTTTAGAATTAATTTATAGAATATAAATATTTTTTAATCTTAAGATTTATATACTTTGTCAATATAATATATTATTGTAGTTTTTTTAAGTTTATCTTGCAAAAAAGATAACATTTATATACTATGAAAATAAACATTACTATTGTATGCAAGGGTGCCCGAGCGGCCAAAGGGGGAGGACTTAAGATCCTCTGGTATAGGCCTTCGAGGGTTCGAATCCCTTCCCTTGCACTATTTTATATATTCTCGATTTTTTATTGCTTTAGTGGCTCAGCCGGTAGAGCGCTACCTTGGTAAGGTAGAAGTCGGGGGTTCGAATCCCCCCTAAAGCTCTTTTAACTATTTCTTTATAATTTTAACATTTTCTAAAGTTTTTATTTTGTCAAAATTATTGTTTAAAAAAAGTAATAATATTTCCAGTGTTTTTTTAATTCCATCTTCGGACCTGTTGAATAGATCTTCACTATCCAATTCATTCAAATCAGCATAAGTGTCGGTGGTGGTTATGATTTCATATTCGTCAGTAATTATGGCAATTCCTCCTCTGCCAACGCCTGCTGTAGTTCCGATAGCTATGTCACAGTCACTTAATTTTTTGACGGCCTCGGCCATTATTTTACTAACTTCCAAATCGCCTTTTTCATCATAGACTTTAATGCCTTTAATTAATTTTTGGGGTTTTGGGGGATTTTCAACATTCAATATTTTTTTTACAGCTTCGATTGTAGGTATGAATAAACTGCATGTCACGCTAAGCTGGGCATAGTCAAAATCACCATATTTTTTGGGGTCTTCAATATATTCCGTTCCAAAATTTCCGTTATAATCTTGAGCTATTGCATGCAGTTCTCTTCCAATCTTTCCATGAGTGAAACACTCGGCAGTCGCTATTTTAATCATGTTTATCTTTCAATAATTTCAATGCATTAATTGTAATGATTTTTGAAACTTCATCTAATGTGTAGGGGGTTACAGGTTCGTTGTCCCTAATCAATTTATTTGTGGTTAAAACCAAGTGGTTTTCAGTAATTCCCTGGGCTCTTAACTCTTCAACGGCGGGATTTGAATCATCATATTCTGATATGTCTTTTATTTCGATATTTTCATTTCCAAATCCAAATATTCCTGCAGTTCCGATGGTGGTTGCACCTCTTTCATGAGCATGTTTAATAATTTTGGCCGCAGTTGGTATTGTGTTTCCTCCAGCAATGACGATTATTACCACATCTCCTTTAATCAAGTCTAGATTTTCTTCACCGACATACTCGGGATAACTTTCCACTTTTCTAAAATTTTCATCATGTGTGCACAGTTGTTTTAAAAAGTCAGGCTTATTTTGGCCATTTTTTGCACCGAGCATTGTAAAGATAACATCTCCACCATCAATTTTTTGCCCATCAAATGCACCAATAATCTTAGGACCTCCTCTGTGGACTTGGATTAGATTTATTCCAATTCTTAAACCTAATCTTCCACATCCAATCAAATCAATTCTGCCATGTGGGACCTGTTTGTCTTCCATTTTTTGTATTTCGTCGCTCATGTTATCACATTAACTTTTCAATAGGTTTTTTATCAATTACCTCAATGTCAAGATTTAATTCATTCATTAGTTTGGCTAATTGATATAATCCTGGAACTTCACTTTCATGATGGCCAAGATCGATAAGAGTTATTTTTAAATTTTTAGCCATAATTGCAGTTTCTTGAGTAATATCTCCGGAAATCAACACATCTAATTTTTTTTCTTTAGCTAATTTAATGTATTCTTTATTTTTTAAACCGAATCCTGATATGATTCCAATGTTATTAATCTCTTTTTTGTCATTTGGAATATTAACTATGTTCACATTTTCAAATTCGTCCAATATGTCTTTTTTAAGTTTTTCAAATGAACTGCTGAATTTGCAGATTCTTCCAATTTTTGTTTCATTGTCAAAATAATCGATTACATTCAGTTTCAATGTTTCGGCTAAAGCTTCGTTAGCTCCGCCATCTATTATGTCCCAATTTGAGTGAATTGTATATGTGGGTGTTTTAGGTTCAAATAATGGGGGATGGTGAGTAACTATTAAAGTGTTGGTGTTGATTTCATCATCTTCGGGCAATAAATCCATAAAGATCTTGATTGATTCGATATCCAAATTTAAATCATATTTTCCCATTAATCCGACATTATCAAAATCCAATGCCATATCTTCAGGTATTTTTTCATCCAAAAATTCTATGATTTCTTTAAGCTTCATTTATATCAGTTTTAATTTTTGAAATTTCTCTTATAATAAGTTCATCGCAGTTAAACGGATTTATTGTGGATACCTTTAAAGCTTGCTTATCAACGCTTTTCAGGAATTTTTCAATATTTTTTTCTTTAAATATTATCTCTTCGAAAAATCCCATTTCGCAGGCACTATAAAGAACCCCATCCTTTTCAAGACAGATGTCCAAAACATTAGTGAGGACGCCTATTGTCAATGTCATTGTTCCTGATGTTTTTGTATTTATGCCTTTTGTTTTTATAATGCCCTTGTTTGGAGATTTTACCGAGCTTAATCGTTCATGGATGTTGTTTTTATTGGCTAAAAGTTCATCATTATCTTCAGCTACAGGGTCTTCAATGATGAATGCGTCAACATCAAATTTTGAGGATTGGTCCACATTGATTCCTCCAAAACCGGTAGTGTCAATAACAACATTCCCATCATATATTAAACTTAAATCAGATGAAAATTCGACAGGGTTTTTCACTGTTCCTCCAATTTTACTGTTCAATAAATCTTCCAAATGGGGATAAATATCGATTAGCAGGATATTTGTATATTTTTCACTTAATTTCTTAACAATTCCCACGCCTGTGAAATATGTGCCGATAACAACTATTCTAGTGTTGATGTCAAGATTTAATGATTCGATATAATCAAAAACAGACTTGGATTTTTTATCAATAATTTCATTGAAAATATCTATTAATTTTATTTCAGATTTAATTGTAAATACTTCAGATGTAATTCCAGTATCAACATTCATTTTTCAGCCTTCTTTTTAAATCCAATTTTTTCTAATGCTTCGCATGATTCTTCATAGACTGCCTGTTCAATTGAGTTTCCATGAATCAAATGTGAGGGGGAAGTTCCGCAGGTCAATATTCTTCCTTTATTGTCTATAAAAATTAGTAATGATCCAGAACCAGGAATCCCCAATCTACCCCTTGCAATTATTAAGTCGGCATCGCTTTGGTCCAGTGCCATATACGCCTTTGCAAGAGCAGGAATTCTGCTGGTGTCTGCAGTATTAGTATTAATTTGAAGTATTTCTGCTTTAGGCAAATCATATTCTTCTAAAACTTCATTTAAAACTTCAACTTTGATTCCGTTTTTGTTTGGAACATAAATTTTTTCAGCATTTTTAATATAATCCTGAATTTCTTTAATCTCTTCAAGAGTATCTCCGAATCTGCAATTATTTCGGGATTCTTCAAATGCATTTTTTATCATATTTTCAAATGCCATATTATCATATCTTAAAAATAGAGATTAAATAGTTTGAGGTATTAATCCTAATTTTTCAATAACATTAACAACTTCACTATAGTTGCCGTATTCCGGTGAACCGACACCTTTTACTTCGTGAGGATAATTATCTGCAATAACTGTTGCTAAATTGTTCGCACCGGCTTTTAGAGAAAATTCCACATTTTCAGGACCAACAGTTGGTGTTGGCATTGTAATTCTAATTTCAGGATACATTATGCGGGTCACTGCAACTATCTTTAATTGTTCTTTTAATGGGAATGGCTTTTCGTTTGCCATTGGTGTGTCATCGTATGGATTGAATCCCATTATTGGAATTTCTTCCAATGTTTTGAAATTGCCCAAATAACGTAAATGTTTTAATCTGTCTTCTACGCTTTCACCAAGGCCTAACAATAAACCTGAAGACAGTCCGATTCCTGCATCACTTACTCTTTTGCAGGTTAATTTTCTTTGATCTAGAGAATCGCCAGGTTTTCTTTGATAGAATATATCTTCATTGATTGTTTCTAAATTGCAGCAAACTGTATCTGCTCCCAATTCTGCTAATTTATCAATTGATTTTTCAGTTAAATCCCCGCCAACGTTGACTAACACTTCTAGATTGGAATTTTCTTTAACGATTCTGCAAGCATTTACTGCCTGTTTTCCCTTATATCCATATCCTCCTGAACAACTAACGCGGGGGATATGTGCTTCTTGAATTGATTCAACTGCTGTTAGGATTTCATCATCTGACTTATAAAATGCATTAAAATATCCTTTTGATGATGTTTCTTCTGCAAAACCACAGTATTCGCATCTTGGCTGAATTTGGCATTTATTGGTTATGTGCACTGTAGATGTTAATTTTATTATCTTTGATTGATTGTCTCTTATTTGGCAAGCTACATTGAATAATTTTTCTAAATCTTCATCATTGTCTATTTTTAACAGTTTTAGGAATTCTTCATCGTCCAATTCTTTTCCTTGTTTTGCCTTTTTCAATATTTCATCAATCATATAACATCTATCTCGCATGTTTTTTTTTAAAAGTAGATAACTTATTTTTTAATGTCCATACTTAACAATTAAAAAATAAGTTATGAATTGTTGATGTTAATCAACAATTAACTTATTCTGTTTTGTATTTATTCGTTTTTACCTAAGTAATCTAATACGGTAGGTACGATTTCTGCTAATGAACCGAAGTTCATGGAGTCAGCGGTTCCTAATAATGCAGCAGGGTTTAAAGCATCGTCCATTTTGTCGATACCTTCGTTTTGCATTAATGCGGTTACTTGGGTTAAAGCTTCGTTAGCCATCATTTGTGCAAATCCTGCAGGAGCACCTAAAATTTGGGTTACGGTGTCTCTGTAAGCTAAGATACCTGCGTAGGTAATAGCAGTTACTGCGGAACACATGTCACATACAGGACCAACCATGTTTGCTGGTAATGTGAATGCAGATCCTCTTGCTTTTTGACCTAA